>CAMWGM010000190.1 GCA_947173755.1 uncultured Muribaculaceae bacterium | reverse complement strand
GGCGCACAGTCGGCTGTGACGACCGAAGCATCCTTACCCAATGCTCCGAGCACTGCACAAAGAGCCGACGAGGATCCGAGAGCATCGCCGTCGGGACTGACATGGCATGTAATGACGATGTGGCGCGCGGCGAGCACGAGAGTTTTAAGGCGCTCGATCGACTCAGGCTCGATGACAGTCCTGAAACGGGGTCGACGTCGGTCGGAGGGTGTGGGGTTTGAATTTGCCATAGGTTGAAAGTGCAAAATTACAAAATTTTCAAGTCAAATTCAAGTAATACCCGAAAATCGGGAAATTCTGCTGAAAACAGATGAAGGAAGTCAGCCCCGGCCTACAAAATGAGTAAACCGGGGCTGATATAATTAAGAATGCATTTTTATCGAATGCTCTTGATTGAGTATCAGAGCATCTTGACGGAACGGGAGATGAACTCGCTGAGTTCCTTACCGCGGAGAAGACCGTTGGCGAGGAGAGCGAGGTCGATCATCTGCTTGATGACAGGTTTGTCGGCGGCAAAACCGCTAACGATCTGCTCCTGCTCGGCGCGTGCCTTGTCGATCGAAGACACGAGAGCATTTTCAGAAGATTTCTGCTCGTCGGTAGGCTTGTTGTCCTTGATCTCCTTGCGGAGGTCGGCAAGGCGGGTGTTGTCGTCGGTGATTGTCTGACGAAGCGGTGCGACCTTCTCGTCGAGCGCTTTCTCAGCCTCATCGAGAAGTTTAGCGACGAGAGGCTGCTGAGTGTTGACAATCAGGTTATAACTGTCGGGAAGTTCGGCATAGAAAGCCATGCCGGGCTGAGTGGCAGCCATATCCTTCATGCGTCGCATATACTCGTTCTGAGTGATGAGGATAGGATCGGCCGATGGATCGAGAGCCTCGAAAGAAACGAGGAAATCAGCCTTTTCGAGTTGAGGCAACTGAGAGTGGAAGAGGATGGTCAGCATCGAAAGCTGATCGGCACTCAGATTGGTGTCCTTCTTGTCGCCCTTGGGAACGAGATTGCTGACGGAGTCAGCATCGACGCGAACGAAACGGGTCTTGTCGAGTTTCTGCTCGAGCATGGAGATGAAGTGACCGTCGAGCTGGCCGTCCATCACGAGAACATTATAACCCTTATCGTTGGCAGCCTTGATGTAGGAATACTGGGCGACGGGATCGGTCGCATAGATATAGACGACGTTGCCTTCGGCATCGGTCTGCTCGGCCTCGATGAGTTGACGGTATTCATCAAGAGTGAAGTATTTGCCCTCGGTGTCCTTGACGAGAACGAATTTGAGAGCAGCGTCGCAGAACTTCTCGTCGGTGAGCATACCATACTCGATGAAGATCTTGATGTCGTCCCATTTCTGCTCGAACTCCTTGCGGTCGGCCTTGAAGAGGTCTGAGAGACGCGAGGCGACCTTCTTGGTGATATAAGAAGAGATCTTCTTGACGGCTGTATCGCTCTGGAGGTATGAACGCGAGACATTAAGAGGAATGTCAGGCGAATCGATGACACCCTGAAGAAGCATCATGAACTCGGGCACTACGCCTTCCACGGAGTCGGTCACGAACACCTGATTCGAATAGAGCTGGATGCGGTCTTTGCGGATGTCGAGATTGTTCTTGATCTTCGGGAAGTAGAGGATACCGGTGAGTGTGAAGGGATAGTCGACATTGAGGTGGATCCAGAAGAGGGGATCTTCCTGACCGGGGTAGAGTTCGCGATAGAATTTGCGATAATCGTCGTCGGTGAGTTCGGCCGGTTTCTTGGTCCACATAGGCTCGGTGGAATTGATAACCTTACCGTCGGTCTCGACGGGTACAGGAAGGAAGCGGCAATACTTCTTAAGAAGGAAGTCGATGCGCGGCTGCTCGAGGTATTCCTTCGACTCGTCGTCGATGTAGAGGATGACTTCGGTGCCTCGTGTTGTCTTGTCGCACGGTTCCATCGTGTATTCGGGCGAACCGTCGCACTCCCATTTGACAGCCTCGGCACCCTCTTTATATGAGAGCGAGCGGATCACGACTTTCTTGGAAACCATGAAGGCTGAATAGAACCCGAGACCGAAGTGGCCGATGATGGCGTTGGCATTGTCCTTGAATTTGTTGACAAATTCTTCAGCGCCGGAGAAGGCGATCTGGTTGATGTATTTATCGACATCCTCGGCTGTCATACCGATGCCGTGGTCGGTGACCGTGAGAGTCCCGGCCTCCTTGTCAATCTTAACCTCGACACGCATGTCGCCGAGTTCGCCCTTGAACTCGCCGAATGATGAGAGGGTCTTAAGTTTCTGCGTTGCGTCGATGGCATTCGACACGAGTTCGCGCAGGAAAATTTCGTTGTCGGAATAGAGGAATTTCTTGATCACCGGGAAAATATTCTCGGTGGTTACGCCAATTTGTCCTTTTTTCATATATGCTGTTTGTTTTTATTAATCTTCAATCTAATAACAAACAAGCAAAAGTTATGCCACCCTTGAGAGTGGCAAAAAAAGTTAAAAAAAGAGGCAATTTTGTCAGTCGGGCGTGTCAGTTCTGTCGGAAATGGGCTCCCGCGGGAGTGGGAGCAACCACATCAACGGTACGCTTATAGATAATCTCCAGCATGCGGCGGAGTGATTCGGCGGCTTCCCTACGCGCTTGGGCGACAGTGCCGTTCTCATAGAGGCGTCGGCGCGATTTGAGAGCCGCTTTGGTCTTGAGAATGTTTTCCTGACGAACGGAAAGACGGTCGCTTCGGAGCGCAGAAAAGGGGCCGATGGCTTTTGTGTCGACAATTGTCCAGGATCCGGGTTCGGTGGACTCGCGCAGTTCAATCTTTTCCGGCGGGAGAGCGATGCGGAGAGTGTCTGCGGAGAGTGCTGCTGAATCGATAACCACATCGTCGAGGTCGAAACGGATACTTCCGACCTGTTTCTGTATGGCAAACATCACTTTGTTGTCGATAGTGTCGAGGATGGAGATCTCGTTATAGATCTGGTAGGTGCATAGGTCGGCGAGTTCCTCGACGGAGCGGATCTCGGCAGGACGAACATCTACCCTATCATCTTCTGATGGGCGCAGGGCGAGATAGACACCGATAATGATAGCAACGACGGCGAGCACAATGAGAGAGTATTTGAGTAATTTACGGTACATAGGCTTTCAGCGGTCATTGTAGAGTGGTCGGAAAGATATATGAGCCTTATAACCGGCGGCCTCGCAAAGTGCGGAAAAATATGCTTCTGCCCGACGTCGTGCCTGTTCTACGAGTTGATTACGGAAGCGGGGATTTTCGGCCAGTTCGGCTTTCAGCGATTCGTTGGCTTTCTCTTTCAACAGGGCACGTTCACGGGCATCGATGGGACTTCTGAATTTCCCGACGTTGTCATACTCGCGGCGCAGAGTCATGTCGCGCCCGGCAAGTTCTGTCTGAACGGGAGGAAGGGTGATACTCACCGTTCTGTTTTTTTCATCCACAACGACATCCTCGGGCTTAAGTTGCGAAAGGTCTATGTATGCCTCGAGATAAGTGTCATAGGAATAGACGGCTATACGTTTACCTATCTTATACCATTCGCCGGAACTGTCGTCGATGCGTGCGGTCTTGGTGATGGCCATCGAGGCAAAAACCATATTGTCGACCGATCGTATCTCTTCATAAAAATTCGGAGCAGGGTCTTTGCCGCACGATGCCGTCAGCAATGCCAGCAGCAGTGCCGAAACAATTGCGAAAGCGTTTTTCCTCTTTCCTGACGGGGTGTTCATAACACAAAAATAATCAAAACTTTCTGATGCTCAAAACCTGTAAATGCCCTTTTCAATTATTATAACATTTTTGTCCTGCACTCGCTTTGAGATTTTCGTAAAATTTATTTAAATTTGCGGCAGAACACAATATGTCAGCCATGATTAATGAAATTCTGAAATTCAATGAAGAGTTTGTGGCTTCAAAAGGCTATGAACGCTATGCCACGAGTAAATATCCCGACAAGAAGATTGCCATTGTCACCTGTATGGACACACGTCTGGTGGAACTCCTCCCGGCGGCTCTCGGTTTCCGCAACGGTGACATAA
>CAMWGM010000189.1 GCA_947173755.1 uncultured Muribaculaceae bacterium | reverse complement strand
GGATTATGTCGATGACCTCCTGGATGTTCTGCGAAGCGATGATCAGACCTTCGAGAATGTGGGCACGTTCGGTAGCCTTGTTCAGTTCGAATCGAGTGCGACGGACGGTGACTTCGTGACGGTGGGCCACGAATTCGGAGATGAGTTCCTTAAGATTGAGGGTCTTGGGGCGTCCGTTGACAAGCGCTACATTGTTGACCGAGAATGAAGCCTGCATCTGGGTCATCTTGTAGAGTTTGTTCAGCACCACATTGGAGTTGGCATCGCTCTTGAGTTTGATGACGATGCGCATACCTTTATAATTACTCTCGTCGTTGATGTCGGCGATGCCGTCGATTTTCTTGTCGTTTACAAGGTCGGCGATATAGGCGATAAGTTCGGCCTTGTTGACGTTATAAGGTATTTCGTTGACGATGATGTTCTCGTGGTTGCCTTCTGTCTCGATGTCTGCCTTGGCACGGATAAGGATTCTGCCACGACCGGTCTCATAAGCATCCTTGACGCCCTGATAGCCATAGATTGTTCCGCCGGTGGGGAAGTCGGGGGCAGGAATGTAGTGCATCAGTTCGGGAATCGTGATGTCGGGATTGTCGAGATAGGCCACGCAGGCATTTATGGCCTCGCCGAGGTTGTGGGTTGGCATATTTGTTGCCATACCTACGGCGATTCCGGAAGCACCGTTGACGAGGAGGTTGGGGAAGCGGGTGGGGAGTACCACCGGCTCCATCTTTGAGTTGTCGTAGTTGGGCTGGAAATCTACAGTGTCGCTGTCGATATCGGCCAGCATCTCTTCACCAAGTTTGGCGAGTCGCACCTCGGTGTAACGCATAGCGGCGGCGCCGTCGCCGTCGACCGAACCGAAGTTGCCGTGTCCGTCGACGAGGGTGTAACGCATTGCCCAGGGCTGGGCGAGACGGACCACTGTGCCGTAGATGGAGGAGTCGCCGTGGGGGTGATATTTACCCATGACTTCACCGACGCAGTTTGCCGATTTCTGATGAGGGCGATCAGAAGTGTTGCCCATTTTATCCATACCGAAGAGCACGCGGCGGTGAACCGGCTTGAGGCCGTCGCGCACATCGGGTAATGCACGCGAGACGATCACCGACATCGAATAGTCGATGTAGGCGCTCTTCATTTCTTTCTCAATGTCAATTTTTATGATGCGGTCTGCTTCAATCATATATTGAAAGTGAAATGAGAACCCTCGGAAATTCATTATGAGGGTCGATTGAATGAACTGTTTTCATCGGCCTTGGCCAAGACCGAATTTCCCACAAAGGTACAAAAAAAAATCCACCTGCGAAAGATTTTCGGGCGTTTTGTCGGCAATTTTCGCTGAGGCGGAAATCCGTAACTGATGACGTGTGTTTCGGTTTATCTCCGGGCAAGGACCGAGTTGTAGTAGGCAGGATTGCCTGTCACCTCCTCGCCGAGCCAGTCGGGCCGCGAAGGGATAGGGGTGGAGTCAGACGGGAGTTCGATTTCAGCAAGAACGAGCGGGGCGAGAGAACCGTGAAACTCATCGATTTCCCATGTCAGTCCTTCTCCGGCGTCAACGAGATAACGTGTTTTCTCTATAGCCCATCCCCCTGCGACCCGTGAGGCCATTTCGTCGGCATCAGCTACGGGAATTTCATATTCCCATTCATCGCGCACCGAATCGCGGGTGATTCCTTTGACGGTTAGAAATGCCTTAGATCCTCTAACTCTCACTCTGACCGTGGCTTCGGGATCTGAGGAGATGTAGGCCTGTCTTATGGGTCTGGATGCCTTGATATTTTCGCGCCAAGCGGGAGAGACGACTAAAAATTTGCGTTCGATTTCTTTTGCCATTACAATATAATATTCAGTGGATCGGTAGCGTTAAATTTCAAGACAAAATTACATCATTTTTGCGAAAAATCGTGCGTTTGCGAATTTTTGTAGCCTTGGTATTCCTGCTTGTGGCTGCTTCACCGGTGGCGTGGAGTCAGCACAGAGTGGAAGGGGTCGTTGTCGATTCGCTGACTACGGCCGCAATTCCTTATGCACTGGTGTCACCTTCAGGCGCAAAAGAGGGTGTGGTTGCCGATGAGCGGGGTCATTTCGGACTGAATCTCCCTGATGGATGCAGTTCGCTGGATATAAACGCTATGGGGTATTCGCGACGGACGATTTCATTACCCGAGGATAGAAATTTGATAAATGTCTCACTGGTTCCTGTGGGAATAGATCTGGCAGGGGTAGAGAAATCGGCGTCAAGAAAGAAGTATTCGAAAAAGGGTAATCCCGCTGTCGAGTTTGTAAGACGTCTGAGAGAGAAAGCCCATGAGGCTGATCCGAGACGTCATCCCGATTTCAGTTATGAAAACTATGAGCGGATCTCTCTTGCCCTTAATGATTTTGATGTAAGTAAGCCGGACTCTTTCTCCAGCCGGGGCCGGAGATTCGGATTTGTGGAGGAATATGTCGACACGTCGGAAATAACAGGCCGACCGATTCTCAATGTCGCCGTCAGGGAGAAACTTTCGGATGTCGTCTATCATGACGGACACCGAATTGAGATTGTCGACGGGCTAAGGGCTTCCGGTGTCGACGAGATGATCGATCCGGCCAGCCTGAGGCGATTCTACGAGGAAGTGCTTGGCGAGACCGATGTATATGACGGAGATATCAATCTGCTTCAACATAGGTTTGTGAGCCCGCTGTCGAGAATCGCTCCTGACTTTTACAAGTTTTATCTCACAGATACAGTTGAAATCACAGGGGACAGTTGCGTGGAAATCACATTTGTCCCACACAATCCCGCACTTCCGGGATTTAGGGGACAACTCTATGTGGAGTTAGGTGACACCTCGATGTTTGTGAAACATATAGAAATGGAGGTGCCCGGGGAAACGGGTCTCAACTATGTAAGAAATCTTCATATCACTCAGGTCTACGCCAAAGCCGCCGATGGCAGCCGTCTGAAGGAACGCGATGATCTCGTAATGGAGGCGGTTCTCCTGCCTGGGCAGCCGGGAGTCTATGCACGGAGACTCAGTGTGCATGCTGATCACTCGTTCGAACCTCCGGAAGTTAAGATAGCAGGTGTCGAAGAAGGGGAGATCGTGCTGCCGGTCGCGACACGACGTGACGCAGAATACTGGAGACGGCGACGGACGGCATCAATCAGCGATGGCGAATTGAGAATGGAGGAACTGATGGGTAAGTTCCGTGAAGAGCGTCTGTTCCGCATAATTGAAGGTGGAATAAAGATTCTCACTGACGGTTATGTTCCTGTCGGAAAGAAGGGAAAACTTGCCTACGGGCCTGTGGTGAGTTCCATTGGCTATAATACACTCGAAGGCTGGAGGTTGCGCGGAGGCCTCACGACCACCGCCGAATTGTCCGCACGTTGGTTTGCGTCCGGATACATGGCCTACGGATTCAGAGACCGAAGAGTAAAATATGGTGCAGAGGTGGAATACTCTTTCCGCGACAAACAGTCGTTTGCCCGGGAGTTTCCCATGCATTCGCTGCGTGTTTCGTCGATATATGATATGAACCGACTCGGTCAGGACAATTCGGGTGCCGAGAAAGACGCATGGTGGTTTTCGCTCCGATTTGCTCCTGACGTACAGATGACATATATAAGACGTCAGAGACTGGAGTACACCTTGGAAACCCAGCGCCATTTTTCAATTGAGGCCACAGTTGATCATCAGAAACAGTTTGCCACGCGCTACATGACATTTGTCAACGGTCTCGGGGAGGTCCGGCCGACACTCTCTCTCGCATCCGCAGAATTGAAAGTGCGTTTTTCCCCCGGTGAAAAAGTTTTTCAGACCCGCATGCGCAGATCTTCCATCGATCCCTCGGCGCCGGTGTTTCAGTTGCATCTGAAATATGCTCCGGATAATATATTGGGAAATCGTTTCTCCTATCTGTCTGCTATAGTATCAGCCTCAAAACGATTCTGGTTGCCCGCTTTCGGCTATTTCAATGTACGTCTCTCGGGTGGTCACGTCTTCACGTCGGCCCCATATCCGTTGCTCCTAATTCCGGATGCAAATCTGTCATATTTTTTTGGAAATTCTTCTTTCCAATGTC
>CAMWGM010000188.1 GCA_947173755.1 uncultured Muribaculaceae bacterium | reverse complement strand
ATATTCTATATGTCGACAACACGCGTGAAGCACTCGAACTTCGTGCCGATGCCATCGACACAGTCAACACCCACGGCACCGGTTGTACGCTTTCGTCGGCTATCGCGTCGTTTATGGCTCTCGGATATGATCTGAAGGGCGCGGTAAGACAGGCCAAATTCTATGTCACGAAGGCCATTGAGGCCGGGGCTTTTGTCAAGACAGGCACAGGTGCGGGCCCATTGAATCATTTCTTCTCACCCCGAAGACTAAAAAATTATAATCCACAGACACACTAATGATCAACATTACTGTCAACGATGTCGTTATGACGCTCCCGGAGGGGGCAACCTTGGCGGAAGTACTTACCGCAAAATCAATCGAACCGAAAGGAATTGCGACCGCAGTCAACGGAAAGGTTGTCGCCGCTCCTTTGAGAGAGAAATTTTCGCTTTCAGAAGGCGATAAGGTTGTCGTCATCAAAGCATTCTATGGTGGATGAAGGCTATTGCGATCACACCACCGGAAATCCTTGAGTATGAGGCCAGTGCTATCGAGGAGATGCTAGATGGAGGCTGGTGGAGGGTTCATCTCCGTCATCCTTCGGCATCGGCAGACGATATGATTGGAATCTTATCGGCAATTCCTTCGCGACTTCACGATCGCATCAGTGTGCATGATCATTTCGACGAATTGCAAGGAATGTTTCCCGGAATAGGGCTGCATATCAACTCCCGACAGAGTTATCACGAAGGTCAGCGACCGGAAACTATAAGTCGGAGTTGTCATTCGATAGAAGAAGCATTGAAGTCCTATGATGACTACTGTTTTATCAGTCCGGTGTTCGACTCTATTTCGAAGCCGGGATACCGGAAAGGTTTTACCGATAAGGATCTTGATCGAATCAAGGATGCATCGTCGACTTTGATCGCTCTCGGTGGTGTGGATGCAGAACGTATTCCGTTGCTCAGACGTTATAAGTTCAAAGGGTTTGCCATGCTTGGAGCAATCCCGTGGCAGAGACCCGAAGAACTCAAAAAATTTTCAGAAAAAATACTTGCCTTATGTTAATGTATATCACTCATCCCTCAGATCGTTACTCCATAGCCGAACAGGTGCAGATGGTGCTCGAGGGAGGTTGCAAATGGATTCAGCTAAGACTGAAAGATGCCTCCGACGAGGAATTCCGTCAGACCGCATCTGAAATTATTCCTCTTTGTCAGGAAAATTCAGCATTTCTCATCTTCGACGACCGTGTGGAACTCGCAATGGAGATGGGTGTGCACGGCGTCCACTTAGGGAAGAACGATATGAATCCTCTCCAGGCGCGAGAAACGCTCGGTGCGGAGGCCATCATCGGTGTGACAGCCAACACCGGTCAGGATATACTCCGTTACAAAGGGTGGGATGGCGATTATGTTGGGCTCGGTCCGTTCAGATATACTACTACAAAATCTAATCTCGCTCCACTTCTCGGTCTCGAAGGATATGAGAAGATTGTCAAGGCTGTGCGGTCAGCCGACATGCTTCTCCCGATCGTAGCCATCGGTGGCATAACGCTTGAAGATATACCATCGATTATGGCAACCGGAGTTAATGGAGTGGCGATGAGCGGAGCGATTCTCAATGCTCCCGATCCTGTCGACTACACAAGAAAAGTGATCGCCGCTCTGAATAAGGCTGCGGGTATCGCGGATGCCGAAGCCGAGAAAGAGGTGGAAGCCCGCAACGAGAAAGCTGCTGAGGAAGCACAGTAATTTCCAAGAAAATATTCACGAAAACACAATGAAAGATATTCTCACAATCGGAGGTCGCGAGTTCTCCTCGCGACTCTTCGTCGGCACGGGCAAATTCTCGTCTAACCGCCTCATGCTCGAATCGATTCTTGCGTCAGGTTCGCAGATGATCACTGTGGCCATGAAGCGCATCGACATGGAGCATGAGGAGGAGGACGATATGCTCGCCCACATCAACCGCGACAATGTGCAGTTGCTTCCCAACACTTCGGGTGTGCGTAATGCCGAAGAGGCGGTGCTCGCTGCCAATCTTGCCCGCGACTGCTTCGGAACCGATTTCATAAAACTCGAGATTCATCCGGATCCGAAGTATCTTCTCCCTGATCCTATCGAGACCCTTAAGGCTACCGAGGCTCTGGCCAAGCAGGGATTTATCGTGCTTCCCTATATTCAGGCAGATCCCGTGTTGTGCAAGCGTCTGGAGGATGTCGGTACGGCCGCCGTCATGCCTTTGGGTGCGCCTATCGGTACGAACAAGGGCCTGAAGACGCGCGATCTGCTCGAGATCATCATTGCCGAGAGCCGCGTACCTGTGGTCATCGACGCCGGCCTCGGCGCTCCGTCTCACGCGGCCGATGCAATGGAAATCGGTGCTGATGCCGTACTTGTTAACACGGCCATTGCCGTGGCCGGCGATCCGGTTGAGATGGCAAAAGCTTTCCGTCTCGCCGTCGAAGCAGGTAGAATGGCCTATCTTGCCGGTCTCGGAACTGTCAGCAGTTCCGCTGTCGCATCGTCGCCGCTGACCGCTTTCCTCGATCTCTGAAACCAAAAACCAACCATTATCCGTTTATGAAAATTGAAAATATCGATGTCGCTTCCTATCCCGGTAGCGAGAAAGTTTATATTCCCGGTAAAATCCATCCTATTAAGGTAGGTATGCGCAAGATCAACCTGACACCTACCGTAAAAATTGTCGACGGAGAGAAAGTTCAGACCGAAAATACTCCTGTCTACGTCTATGATACGTCGGGTTGCTACACGGATCCGGATGTGAAGATAGATATAAACGTCGGCGCACCACGCATACGTGAGGAATGGAACAAGCGTCGGGACGATCTGGAGCAACTTCCTTCGATCACGTCCGAGTATGGAAAGGCGCGAGAGGGAGATGAGTCACTCGACTCGATACGTTTTGCTCATCGACATGCTCCGCTCCGTGCTCGTGAAGGAAAACAGATCACGCAGATGGCGCTCGCCCGCCAGGGAGTGATCACGCCTGAAATGGAATATGTGGCAATCCGCGAGAACCAGAATATCGAGGCACTCGGAATCGAAAGTCATATAACTCCTGAATTCGTCAGGCAGGAGGTTGCGGCCGGTCGGGCGGTGATTCCCGCGAACCCTAACCATCCGGAGGCAGAGCCGATGATCATCGGCAGGAATTTCCTTGTCAAACTGAACACCAACATCGGAAACTCCGCACTATCCTCCGGAATCGAGGAAGAGGTGAGCAAAGCAGTGTGGAGCTGCTATTGGGGTGGTGATACGCTGATGGATCTTTCAACGGGTGACAATATCCATGAAACCCGCGAATGGATAATCCGCAACTGCCCTGTGCCGGTCGGGACTGTGCCGGTCTATCAGGCTCTCGAGAAAGTAAACGGGAGGGTGGAGGATCTGACCTGGGAGATATATCGCGACACGCTCATCGAACAGGCCGAGCAGGGTGTGGATTATTTCACCATTCATGCCGGAGCACTTAAGGCACATGCCGAAATGGTAGGTGAACGACTGACCGGGATTGTGAGCCGCGGCGGATCGATCATGACCCGCTGGGCAGTAATCCACAATGAAGAAAATTTCCTCTACACACATTTTGAAGAAATCTGCGAGATCCTGGCTGCCTATGATGTGGCTGTATCTCTCGGAGACGGACTCCGTCCAGGGTCGATCCATGATGCAAACGACCGTTCACAGTTCCTTGAACTCGACGTGCTCGGCGAACTGACGGAGATTGCTTGGAAGCACAATGTGCAGGTGCTCATCGAGGGGCCCGGTCATGTCCCCATGAACAAGATCCGCGAGAACATGGACCGTCAGATCGAAAAATGTCACGAGGCACCGTTCTATACGCTCGGACCGCTTACCACCGACATCGCCCCCGGCTATGATCATATCACCTCTGCCATCGGCGCAGCACAGATTGCATGGCTGGGAACCGCTATGATCTGCTATGTCACTCCCAAGGAGCATCTGTCGCTGCCCAATCTCGAAGATGTGAGAACGGGAGTCATCACATATAAAATTGCCGCACATGCGGCCGATCTCGCCAAAGGACATCCCGGAGCACAGGTGAGAGATGATGCTCTAAGCAAAGCACGGTTTGACTTCAGGTGGAAAGA
>CAMWGM010000187.1 GCA_947173755.1 uncultured Muribaculaceae bacterium | reverse complement strand
GAAATCCGGCCACAATGTAACCGAGAACGACCGGCTGACGCAGCCACTTGAACAGCAACGTTGCGACGGCACCGAGAATAAGGATGAACGCGAGGTCGGATATCAGACCGTTGACATTGAATTCACCTGCCGGAGCAGCATTGAGAAGGATCAGTGCTAAAGTAGACATCAAGAAAGATCTGCTTGATTAGAAAGAGATATGGAAATGGTGGGATGGACAGTATGGAGCGACTCGAAGACATCGATGAAGTCACCTCTCTCCCTGATGAGCACGAGCAGGTTAAGTCGGGTGATTTCCGTATCGTAGTCATATTCAACATAGACGCGTGAAAGGTGAATTCCGTAACCGTGAAGAATTTCCTTGTATGGAGACATGTCTTTGACGATTCCTCTAACTTTCATACGGATGGTGCGCGCCTCGTTGCCCACGTTGACCCGATGCTCTATCTGCTCGAGAATAGTCAGCACAACAAGAACCAGTACAGTCGCGGCTATCGCGACCATGTAGAGCCCGCATCCGACAGCCATCCCGACAGTGGCAATGATCCAGATTCCGGCCGCAGTGGTGAGACCTCTCACCGATCCCTTCATCTGGATAATCGTGCCGGCACCGAGGAAACCGATGCCCGATATCACCTGTGCGGCGATACGGGAGGGATCGCCACGCATGAGACCGACAGTCTGCTGGCAGACATATATAGAAAGCATCATTGCCACACATGCACCCATCGATATGAGTGCGAATGTGCGGAGACCGGCCATCTGACCTTTCCGCTTCCGCTCTATACCCACAGCCGATCCGAGCACCAGACTCAGAAAGAGTCTGAACAAGGTGGTAGGCGTGGTCAGTTCAAAACCTGTGACTCCTGCCCAGAAAGTATCCCACATACAGAGGTATTATTTATTCATTGTAAACGAGCGAGAGAACACTCTGTAACCGTCGACGAAAAGTTCGACCGTATAAGCGCCGGGATTAAGCGTGGTGTTGACATCCCAGTAGATATTGATGCCCGGAACCTCCTCGCCTGAATATTCGATTGTCTTACGGGCTGTCGATGCGACCGACTGACCTTCGAACGAGAAGGAGCCACCCTGACCGAGCAACTGACCTTCAGGGCTGACGATGCGCAGATAGAAAGTCTTGTCGCCGACAGGAGTAGAATTATTCTGGGGGACGGTGAAGGTCACCTTAAGTTGTTTGGCTTTCGTGATGTTTTTCTCTACCTTACCGTTTTTCTTAAGAGCGACAAAAGATACCCCTGTCACATTGAGTTTCTCGGCAAGAGTGATACGCTCATTGAGTTGACGGTTGGACTGTGTGACCTGATCGATGCGGTTGTTCAGGCGGGAATTCTGCTCGCGTATCTGGGAGTTCTCCTCCTTTAACTGACCATTTTCACGGCTGAGCGAGTCGATCTGCGACACATAGTGACGCAGGAGGCCTTTCAGCGTAGAGATTTCCGACTGGAGTTCCTTGATGCGGGCGGCCGATTTGACTTTCTCATGTTTAAGTTCGTCCATGAGTTGCTCCACCTTTGCCTTTGCAGCGGTGTATTTGGCAAGAATCGTGTCGTTGGCCAGACGCTGTGCCTGATCCTCATACTGGGCAAACTCAGAATTGAGCATGTCGAATTCATTGGATAACTGCAACTGCTGATTGTCAAGTTGCAATTCTTCGTTGGCCAGTCTCGCTTCAGCCACATCGGCCTTGAGCGAGGACACCTGCCAGACACCAAAACCGACTACGGCAAGCAATAAAACCGCAAGCAAAATGACGACTCCGACGAGAGTCTTTCCTGCTGGAAAATTCTTTGCACTCATTATTAAAGTATTAATAAAGTCTTGAAAACGCGTAAAGTATTTAGGAATTTCGCAAAATTACTAAAATTTCCAAAAACCGACAAACGCATTCTCCTCTTTTGACGAAAAAAATATGAACGCTTGCAAAATTCATCGGCGAAGAGTAATTTTGCACAAGAAATATCGCCCAACCGTAGGATGAGCAGAAAACTCTCCATAACGCTTATGATCGCTGTAGGATTAATATTCGTATCCTGCAGTGCTACGCGTCATGTCAGACAGGGAGAGTATCTGCTTGACAAAGTCAGCGTTGTCTCCGAAGATGGTGACGAGGTCAGTTCGACCGACCTCACAGGTTATATCCGTCAGACCCCCAATCACAAGGTCCTTGGATTCTGGAAACTGCAGTTAGCCACATATAATCTGTCGGGAAACGACTCGACCAAATGGTATAACCGGTGGGTGAGACGCATGGGGCAGCCTCCCGTGATCTATGACGAGCAACTGACCGAAGCATCCGTCAGCCAGTTGAAGCAGGCGATGGTCAACCGCGGCTATCTCGAATCGGAAATCGAGGTTGAGCGTTCGCTCAACCCTTCCACCAAAAAGGCGTCGGTGGTCTATCGCGTCAAACCCGGCACTCCGCATCTGCTGCGCAAAATCAATTATGAAGTACCCGACACTACGATCGCCTCGATAATCTTCTCTGACACCACTTCGCTCGAACTAAAAAAAGGAGGTAAGTTTGACCGTGACAATCTCGACGCGGTGCGGGCCATCCTTACACGCCGCCTGCGCGACAACGGTTATTATTCATTCAACAAAGAATATATAACCTTTTACGCCGACACGGCCGAAGGGAGTAAAGAGGTCGACCTGACTCTCGTGGTCAGACCACCCCGACAGGGACTGGGGATGCGTACGGACACGGCAGCAACCCATCCCCGACATACCATCTATTATATCCGGAATGTGATATTTATCACCGACGGCGATGATCTGGAAGGCGGAAGGAGACCTGACAAACTCGCCACAGAGACAGACACGGTAGACTATAAAAATATAATAGTCATCTATGGTAAAGACCACTACATCCGGCCTTCGATACTCGAAGAGAAAAATTTCATCCGTCCCGGCGAGCTATATAATGTGGGCGATATCGACCGCACATATGAAGCGTTGAGCCGTCTGAGTATCCTGCGCAGTGTCGATATCGATCTCCGACCGGCAGGATCGGTGGCGGGACTGAACATGCTCGATGCGGTCATCATCCTGCGTCGCCAGAAGAAACAGGCCATAAGCCTCGATGTGGAGGGCACCAACTCGGAGGGAGATCTGGGCTTCGGAGTAGGAGTGACTTACCAGCACCGCAATCTTAATCACGGCTCACAGATGCTGACGTCACGCATGAGGGTGAACTACGAGAGTCTGTCAGGCAATCTTAACGGGCTGATCAACGACCGCTATACAGAATATGCGGGTGAAGTGGCCATTACTTTCCCGAGATTTGAATTCCCTTTCTCCTCGCGTGCCATGCAGAGACGCCTTAATGTGTCGACCGAGTTCGCGCTGTCGTTCAACTATCAGGAACGCCCGGAGTACACGCGCATCATCGCCGGCGGAGCATGGAAATACAAGTGGGTGAACCGTTCGAACACGCGACGACACAATTTCGACCTGCTCGACTTCAACTATGTCTATCTGCCGAAACGCACTTTGGGTTTTCTCGATCAGATAGCGCCGGACAATCCCTTGCTGCGCTACAGTTATGAAGACCACTTCATCATGAGCATGCGCTATTCCTACATTTATAATAACAAACGCCCACCGGTCAGTGTCGAGACTGACGGGCGCCGCTATATCCAGAAAAAAAACGTCTACACAATCAGAACGGCATTCGAAACTGCCGGCAATCTGCTGTATCTCGGCTCGAAAATTTTCCGGGCGAAGCGTCACGACGGAGCCTATGAACTCTTCGGAATCCGTTACTCTCAGTATGTCAAAGGAGAAATTGATTATGCTCTGACCCATAATTACAGTCCGCGACAATCGCTAGCGTTCCATGTCGGGGCGGGTGTGGGTGTACCATATGGCAACTCGGAAGTCCTGCCGTTTGAAAAACGTTTCTATGGCGGCGGAGCCAACGGTGTCAGAGGCTGGAGTGTGCGCACACTCGGTCCCGGCCGATATGACTCACGCAACTCCGTCAGCGACTTCATCAATCAGTGTGGAGATATAAGGCTCGACATGAGCGTCGAGTTCCGTTCGAAACTTTTCTGGGTGTTAGAAGGAGCCGCTTTCATCGATGCAGGCAATATATA
>CAMWGM010000186.1 GCA_947173755.1 uncultured Muribaculaceae bacterium | reverse complement strand
TCGTGCCGTCGAGGCTTGCTCGGATTTCGCATGCGCAATCGGTGTCAACATCCCGACCGGAAAGGACTCGCTGTCGATGACCCAGAAATACGGGGCGGACAAAGTGTATGCTCCCGGTACAGTCATAATCTCGGCTGCGGGCGAAGTGAGCGATGTCCGCAAGACGCTCTCGCCGGTTCTCAGTGCCAGAAACTCGATGCTGTATTATATCGACTTCTCGGGCGATGAACTGAAACTCGGAGGATCGGCGCTTGCCCAGGCACTCGGCCGTCTCGGCGATGATGCACCCACTGTGCTCTCTACCGATAAGTTTGTCGCAACATTCGAAGCCGTGCAGACCATCGTCAGAAAGAAGATGGCGCTTGCCGGTCACGATGTTTCAGCCGGTGGTCTTATCACCACCCTCCTCGAAATGACATTCGGCAACACAAAGGGTGGTCTTGACATCAATCTTGCTCCCTTCGGAGATGAAGATACCGTCAAACTGCTCTTTGCCGAAAATCCTGCTCTCGTACTCCAGATCGAGACCGGAAAAGTTGACGCGGTCAACGCTATTCTCGACAAGGCCAGTGTGAAGTATCACGTTATCGGTGTCCCGACTTCGGTGCGCACCCTCAGTGTCAGCAACCACGGAACTGTTCACGAACTCGACATCGACCGTCTGCGCGACGTGTGGATGAAACCCTCATATCTTCTCGACACTCTTCAGAGCGGACAAAAATGTGCGACTCTCCGATATGAGAACTATAAGAAACAGCCTCTACGCTACAGGCTCCCGGCAGGTTTCGACGGAAAACTCGCGACGCGTGGCATCGCCCTCCGCCGTGACGGTCATGGTGATGGCCGCGTCCGTGCAGCGATCATCCGCGAAAAAGGCGTCAACGGTGACCGTGAGATGGCATATTCGCTCTATCTGGCAGGTTTCGATGTCAAGGATGTTCATATGACCGACCTCATGTCGGGTCGCGAGACACTCGATGATGTCAACATGATTGTCTTCTGCGGAGGTTTCTCCAATTCCGATGTTCTCGGATCCGCCAAAGGCTGGGCTTCAGGTTTCGTGTATAACGAAAAGGCTAAGGAGGCACTCAAACGTTTCTATGCACGCGAAGACACACTCTCGCTCGGAATCTGCAACGGATGTCAGCTCATGATCGAACTCGGACTCATCAACCCCGGTCACGAAAAGAAGACACGCATGCTCCACAACGACTCACACAAATTCGAGAGTCAGTTCGTGGGTCTGACCATTCCCGAGAACAATTCGGTGATGCTCGGTTCGCTCTCAGGCTCTAAACTCGGAATCTGGGTGGCCCACGGTGAAGGAAAATTCCATCTGCCGATGCCGCTCGACGCCTACAACATCGTAGCCAAGTATTCCTATGCGGCTTATCCCGCCAATCCCAACGGCTCGCGTGCAGCGGTGGCAGGTATCTGTTCGGACGACGGCCGTCATCTGGCCATGATGCCTCACCTCGAGCGCGCCATCTTCCCATGGCAGTGCGGCTACTGGCCTGCCAGCCATGCCAAAGATGAGGTGACCCCGTGGATCGATGCTTTCATCAACGCCCGCAAGTGGGTGGAAGAGCACGTTTCACATTAATTCACATTTATTACTCTTCTGTATTTCAGAATAATTCGTAAATTTGTCCGTTCATTCCTACCGGAGAGTCAGAGGTTCTCCGGCGGGAGAAGGACAAAACATCTGATACCGCAAATAAATATTCAACATCATTATGAGTCTTAAAATCATCGTGCTTGCCAAGCAGGTGCCCGACACCCGCAATGTCGGCAAGGATGCAATGAAAGAAGACGGCACCATCAACCGTGCTGCGTTGCCTGCCATCTTCAATCCCGAGGACCTCAATGCGCTCGAGCAGGCTCTCCGCCTCAAAGACGCCAACCCGGGATCGACTGTCACCCTTCTGACAATGGGTCTTCCCCGTGCCTCCGAGATTATCCGCGAGGCTATCTATCGCGGAGCCGACGACGGCATCGTGCTGACCGACCGTGCGCTCGGTGGTGCCGACACTCTCGCCACAAGTTACTCGCTGGCTCAGGCAGTCAAGAAGTTCGGCGACTATGACGTCATCATCGGCGGTCGTCAGGCCATCGACGGCGATACAGCCCAGGTCGGTCCCCAGATTGCCGAAAAACTCGGAATTCCTCAGGTCACCTACGCCGAGGAGATCGTCGAACTCAAGGATGGCTACGTCATTGTCAAGCGTCGTCTCGAGAACGGCGTGGAAACAGTGAAATCGCCTTTACCTTGCGTCATAACTGTCAACGGTTCGGCTCCCGACTGTCGTCCCCGCAACGCGATGCGTGTGCAGAAATACAAATATGCCGCTTCTCCCGGTGAGGCCGCAAAACTCTCCGACGAGCGCAAGGCTCTTCTCGAAAAGCGCCCCTATCTCAATATTCCCGAATGGAGTGCTGCTTTCGTCGAGGCTGATCCCGCACAGATCGGTATGCCCGGTTCTCCCACAAAGGTCAAGGCTATCGAGAATGTTGTCTTCACCGCTAAAGAAGCACGTGTGCTCGACGGCACAGCCGACAACGAAGTGGAAGATCTCGTGAAGGAACTCATCGCCAATCATACCATCGGCTGACGGCCGACCATCCCTCTTTATCAATCGTTATGGATACAAACAATCTTATTGTATATCTGGAAACCGAGGATGGCCGCGTGGCCGATGTCAGCCTCGAACTCCTCACCAAGGGTCGTGAACTCGCCACTCAACTCGGCGTCAAACTCGAAGCCATCGCAATCGGCGACGACCTTTCGAAAATCGAAGAGCAGGTGATGCCCTACGGTGTTGACCGTCTCTATCTTGTCTCCGACAAACGCCTTTCTCCCTATTCATCCATTCCTCATTCGGAGGTTCTCATCAACCTCTTCCGCGAGATCAAACCGCAGATCTGCCTCATGGGTGCCACATGCATCGGCCGCGATCTCGGACCCCGCGTAAGTTCCTGTCTCCACAGCGGTCTGACCGCCGACTGCACTTCTCTTGTCATCGGCGATCACACTGATCCCAAGACCGGCAAGGAATACAAGGACCTTCTCTATCAGATCCGTCCCGCTTTCGGCGGTAACATCGTGGCTACGATCGTCAATCCCGACTGTCGTCCGCAGATGGCCACCGTGCGTGAAGGTGTCATGAAGAAGCAGGTGCTCGATCCCGACTACAAGGGTGAGGTCATCACTCTCGATCCTGCCAAGTATGTCAAGGATGAGGACTTCGTAGTAGAAATCCTTGACCGTCACATCGAGAAATCGAAGATCAACATCAAGAATTCTCCCATCATCGTTGCCGGTGGCTACGGAATGGGTTCGAAAGAAAATTTCCAGATGCTTTTCGATCTCGCCCAGACACTGGGTGCTGAGGTCGGTGCGTCTCGTGCCGCTGGCGACGCCGGTTTCGCCGAGCATGCCCGTCAGATCGGCCAGACAGGTGTCACCGTACGCCCGAAACTCTATATCGCCTGCGGTATTTCGGGCCAGATCCAGCATATCGCCGGTATGCAGGACAGCTCCATCATCATCTCGATCAACAACGACCCCGCCGCTCCCATCAACAAGATCGCTGACTATGTCATCACCGGGAATGTCGAGGAGGTCGTGCCCAAGTTGATCAAATATTATAAGAAGAACTCTAAATAAGGCTATCAGAAATGGCTAATTTTTATACCGACAATCCCGATCTCAAGCACCATCTGACCCATCCCGTGATGGAGAAGATCGTGGCTTTGAAAGAACGCAATTATACAGATGCCGAGAAGTATGACTATGCTCCCCTCAACTATGAGGACGCACAGGATTCATATGACAGAGTGCTCGAAATCGTCGGCGAGATCTGCGGCGACATCATCGCTCCGAACGCGGAGGCTGTAGATCATCAGGGCCCCAAGGTAGAGAACGGACGTGTAGAGTATGCCGATGCTACCAAGGAAAATCTCGAGGCTTGCCGCAAGGCCGGTCTTATGGGCATGGCTATGCCCCGCCGCTACGGAGGTCTGAACTTCCCTATCACCCCCTACATCATGGCTGCCGACATCGTCAGTCGTGCCGATACCGGTTTCGAAAACCTATGGGGTCTTCAGGACTGCGCCGAGACAATCTATGAG
>CAMWGM010000185.1 GCA_947173755.1 uncultured Muribaculaceae bacterium | reverse complement strand
GACATTCACCTTGTGCTCGCCCGTTCGGAATCCGGCACGACCGACGGCCGTGGCCTTTCGATGTTCATCTACGATAAGCGTAACGGTGGTGTTGATGTCCGTCGCATCGAAAACAAGATGGGTATCAAGGGTTCGCCTACCTGCGAACTTACCTATAAGAATGCTAAGGCTGAACTTTGCGGATCACGCCGCATGGGTCTCATCAAGTATGTGATGGCTCTTATGAACGGTGCCCGTCTCGGCATCGCCGCTCAGAGTGTAGGTGTCAGCGAACTTGCTTATCGCGAGGCTCTCGCTTATGCCCGCGACCGCAAGCAGTTTGGTAAACCTATCATCGAGTTCCCCGCAGTGTTCGAAATGCTTTCGGTAATGAAGGCTAAACTCGACGCCTCCCGTTCGCTGCTTTACGAATGCGCCCGCTATGTCGATCTCTACAAGGTCTACGACGATATCGCCAAAGAGCGTACCCTCACTCCCGAGGAACGTAAGGAATCAAAGCAGTATTCGCGCATCGCCGATGCACTCACACCCCTTGCAAAGGGAATGGGTTCTGAATACTGCAACCAGAACGCCTACGACTGTATCCAGATCCACGGTGGTTCAGGCTTCATGAAAGATTACGCCTGCGAGCGTCTCTATCGCGATGCCCGTATCACTTCGATCTACGAAGGCACTACCCAACTTCAGGTCGTGGCTGCTATCCGCTATGTCACCACCGGTGTATACCTCAACCTCATCAAGACCTATGCCGAGACTCCCGTGCGTGCCGAACTCCAGCCCCTTAAGGATCGTCTCGCCGCAATGACCGAGAAGTATGCCAAGGCTGTTGAGACTGTTGTTGCTGCTGATGATAAGGCTTACGCCGATATGATGGCACGCCGTCTCGTTGAAATGGCCGCCGATATCATCATGGCATATCTGCTCGTGCTTGATGCAGAGCGCACAGAGTCCTTCACCCGTTCGGCCGAGGTTTATGCTAATCTCGCAGAAGCCGAGGTGACCAAGCACTCCGAGTTTATCGCCAACTTCAAGCCCGCTGAAGTAGAACTCTACAAGATCGACTGATCGCTGAATAGCGAAATCTGCTCATATCCCGACGGCTCCCAGAGTCGTCGGGATTTCTTATATGAAAAGTAAAAAAGGTGCAACCTCCTGCGGGAAGTTGCACCTTACTGATTATGTAAAGTTATGGTGTTTACTTATAGATGACGTAGGAAGTCATCGGTTTCAGTGTGCCGCGGATAATTCCGTCCTGAACGGTGAATTCCTGATTGTAGACTTTGTCACCATAGTTGC
Organism: uncultured Muribaculaceae bacterium; assembly: GCA_947173755.1. GTDB lineage: Bacteria > Bacteroidota > Bacteroidia > Bacteroidales > Muribaculaceae > Duncaniella. Next base: position 2,840 of record CAMWGM010000185.1, on the reverse strand, counting down.
CGTCGGAGATGGTAGTGGGCATTTCCAGCGGCATCTCTTCCTGGGAGAGGTTGATCACTGCCACACCGCGGTTGCCGCGGTTGATTTCAACCACAGCGCCATCGAGGCTCGTTGCGATCGATTCCGGCTGGCCTGACATGGCACGACGGAATTTATTGACAGCCACTACTTCAGGATGTTTGAACTCGTCGTTGCCGCGTGCACCGGTGAGATTGTTGCCCCAGTAGTTTTCGCGGGTACTTCCTGCGGGACGGCTGAAGAAGAGGGGAGTGCCGTTCTGTCGGGAAGCGAGTATCACCCCCCCCATACGGATCTGTTCGTCAGTCAGACCGGCTGATTCATGTTCGTTGGCGTAAGTATCGTGGCTTTCGACCCATGTGACGAGACGTGAGCCTGGTGCCGAGTGATGCCAGTTCTGAAGTGAGTCGGCTTCGTTCCATTTATGTCCTGCCAGAGAGTGACGGAGAGCGTGTCCATAGCCGCTCGCGGTGACCTGCATCAGTTCTGCATACTCTTTTTCCTTCACATTTTTGTCCTGGAGGACTTCTCCATAGATGAAAAGGGAGTCGCGGGGAGCGGCGAGACGCACTCCGTCGACCTCTTCCTGTCCGAGCACGACGGGCCAGAAATTGTTAGCGGTGGCAAGAGAATCAAGAGGATCCGAGGGCAGTCCGATATGTTTGGCAGTATCATATCGGAAACCTTTCACGCCTAACGAGAGGAGATCATTGACGTATGCGAGATAGTATTTCTGGAAATCCGGATTTTCGGTATTGACGTCCGGCAGACCTCCCATCATACCTGTGGTGCACTCGTAGCGGTCGTTGTAGTCGCGGATGTCGTTGAAGCCATTGGCATGGAAAAGATTCTTGTGACCTCCGACGGCTGCGTCAAGATCGGGAAGGACGGCGGTATGATCGACGGCCGTGTGGTTGGGGAGAACGTCGACGATAACTTTGACGTTGTATTTCGCTGCCGAGTCCATCATGTTCTTGAACTGATCGCGGGTGCCGAGCAGATAATTGCCGATTTTCCAGTCGGTGGGCTGGTAGTAATAATACCATTTGCCTTTGACCGAGTCGCCGGGCTGAGAGAAAAGCGCTTTGCCTCCCTCTTCGCCCACGAAACATGTGTTGGCCGGGGAGGTCTGCACGTAAGCATATCCTGCCTCGGCTATATCCTTCATATTTGCTGCGATTGTGTCGAATTCCCACGACCATGCGTGGAGAATGACATCGTCCTGGGTGTCGGTCTTGGCTTCGGAATCTCCTCCGGGTTTGCAACTGACGGCTGCCAGCGCAAGGGTCGATAATAATAAGAATGCCTTGTTCATAGAAATGTATTGGAAAGAAACTTTTGGTTAGAAAAAGTGATTGTTCAGAAGATGAACAGGAAATAGAAGAAAGTTGCCGGTGCGGCCAGTAACAGTGAGTCGATACGGTCGAACATTCCGCCGTGACCCGGAAGAATATTACCGGAGTCTTTAACACCCAGACTGCGCTTGATGAGCGATTCCACGAGATCTCCCCATGTGGAAAAGACTGCCACGATGCTTCCCATAGTCACAAGCTGGGCTAAGGATATATCGGTGTAATACGGTCCGAAACAGTATTTGAGCAGAAATGCGACTCCGATTGAAAAGATGACTCCACCTACAAAACCTTCGATTGATTTTGCAGGTGAGATGCGCGGAAACAGTTTGTGACGACCGATCAGCGAACCTACACAATAGGCTCCGGTATCGCTGAGCCATATCATCAGAAACATTGCGAGTAGAAGATATTCACCACCGGGGAAAAGCGAGCGGATCATGATCATCATCATGAGGGGCACCGTGATGTAGACGAGTCCCATATAACTGAGGGCAAGATTGACGATAGGCTTCTTTTCACGCGTGTACAACTGTAGCACCGGGCGCCCGAGAAGATAGAGCACGAGGAAGATCGCGCACACCTCGGCTAGTCTTGACCAGATATGCGTGCCGACCAGGGTGATGGCTGCGATGAGGGCCAGAAGATCGGCCCACAATGTCACCTTACGTTCGCCACCCTCTGCATTGTTGGTAAGCGTGAGGAATTCATAAAGGGCGAAAAAGCCGAGTACACACGCGAGGATTGAAAGCCACCAGCCTCCATGGATCACGGCGAGAACGATTGCCGCCACGTAGAACGCCCCTGTGCAGGCACGCGTCACAAGATTTTTCATTGGGTCACAGATTTAATGCTATCCGCAAAGTTAAGACTTTTAGAGCAAATATCTATGTTTTTGATAAATAATATATGTTAACCGGTCAGAGTTCGAGGGATGCTTTTACGTCGTCGAGGCTGACAAGTCCGGTGGCCAGGGCATAGATGGTGAGCGCCGCGGGGGAGTGGAGTTGAAGTTTCGAGGCAATGTTGCGGCGGTGGGTCATGATGGTGTTTACCGAGACATTCATTTCCGATGCAATCTCTTTATTGGAACAGCCTTTCACAAGGGCGCAAACCACTTCTTTTTCGCGGGGAGAGAGTTCGCTCGCTTTTGCCGATGGAGCGACGGAAGAAGACTCGGATTTGAGCAGATTGATGATTTTTGAGCAGAAGTCAGCAGGGCGGTCGGTGAGTGATACGACTCCGTCATAACGGTCGGAAAGTGACTGACTCATCAGGTGCAACTGAAGAGCCGGAACAGGGACTCCGGATTCATGTAGCCGGTTGAAGGAATCCTGACTTAGAAGAGCCGGGTCGGCAATGAGAAGATCGGGGAGACGGTCGACAGGAGTTGTCAAAACCGCCGAAGCATCTGAGAGGAGCGTTACGGAGCATTGAAGATTTTGCTCGGATTCAAGCACTGCCTTTATG
>CAMWGM010000184.1 GCA_947173755.1 uncultured Muribaculaceae bacterium | reverse complement strand
GTTCCATATAGTCGGCACACTCTATCACTGTAGTTCCGAGCCTTGCCAGTGATGAATGGTCGGTCGAATTGGCATAGGGAGAAAGAAGTATTGCGTCCGGCCGCAGCATAATGATCTTCTCCATTACAGGTGACGACGAATTGCCGCAATCCACCAGTGTCCCATCTTCGAGCCGTCTTCTCAACGCAGGCTGCGAGATATATTTCGACTCGCAGACACCTCCGATTGCGGAGTCACCTCCAAGTTCACTGATCAGTTCCGTGTGGACTGTTGAATATACAAGCGCGTTTTTCAACGGAGTTCTTACCACCTGCCTACCCTCGGGATTTTCAAACTCTTCGAGCGAATCTGCCACTAGCAGAAGTCGCTGGAGCATTTTCACCGTATCCCAGGGATTACGGATATCCACCTCGATGGCTCCGTCGGGACGAGGACGCATCGAAAGCAGACGGCCATACTCCAGCCCCGTTGCCTCGGTTTTCTGAGACAACTCTTTGTTTTGCTCCCCGCAGGAAACTGTGAGGAGCAAAACAAGTAAAACCGGGAAAATTGACTTTCGCATCAGTCGACGCTTATGGCTTTGAACGGATTCTGTCCCCCCGCATCAAACTGCTCTATGAAGTTTCCGTTTCTGTCAAACCGGTAGATGTCGCCGTTGGCTGCCGAATAGTAAGTGACACCTATATATATATCGCCCGTCTCATCGTCCACATCCATAAGAGAGATGTTTGTCGATGCGAGAACGTCAGGCGCGTTCTTGAGGAAACTTTCAGTGTTGAGTTTTCCCGTGCGGATGTCATAACTCATCCATGTATTGGTCGTGGTATATGAAGTCCAGTCGGTATAAGTCTTTAGCAGATACACCTTGCCGTTGCCGACAGCCATATCTTTTGCTTCGGCGATGGATGTGACTTTCCCTGTGCGCGGATCGACGATCTGGAAATCGTTACCCTTGTCGGCATAGTTACCCCATGAGATAAGGAAAATCTTTCCATCCTCTTCAGCCAGCAGGTTGGGATTGGGAGCCACCTTGATCGTTTTCTCCTCACGGAAAGTTTTGAGGTCAACCACGATGAGATTTTCGTTATAGACGTAGTTGGTCGCCTGGGTAGTCGGATCAGTCACGATACCGTAAGAATCGGCCACATAGATTTTGCCGTCCTCGATCAGGATTCCTTCGAGATTTGCACCCGAAGTCTTGAGTTTAGCCTCGATGGCAAGTGTCTTGTCATTAAGCCTCACAAGCCATCCGCCGTAGAACGTGGCGTAGATGCTGTGACCTTCGGCCTCGATATATCTCACGCCGCCATGCAGGTCGGCATCATCGACAAAGGAGATGCGTGCTTGCTCGACTCCGGCTTCGTTGAGACGCATTATATAGTTTGAACCGTTCATCGAAACATAGATCGAATGGTCATGCACTATCATGTCCTGAGCATTGTCGCCCATCATCACGCCGTTCTGCTTGTAGAAGAGATTGTCTATCGTCGTTGATGTTTTAGGGGAGAAGAGTGTAATGCAGGTATTGTTCATGCCCCAGATTCCCTGATTGAGCACGAAGATGCGCTCACCGTCGGGGATAGTGACTTTCGATCCTTCATCATAATCAGGATCCGAGTCCTTTGAACAGGCGGTGACGGCGAGAGCCGCCAATACCACATAAAAGATTTTTGCTAATTTCATAACTTAGAATTTGAATGATGCTGTTAATCGCCAGGAGCGACCCGGCATTGGATAAAATTTTATGACGTCATATTGTGTATTGGCAAGATTGATCACTTCCGCCTGAAGAGTCATACGGAAAAGACGGAAGGCGAACTCCCGTGTGAGAGTCACGCTTTGCTCGACATAACCGTCTATCTCATTCTGCGGAATATTCTGCGACATGTAATAGCGCTTCCCGACCCCGATGAGAGAGTAGCCGAGCGTGACCCACGGCGAAGAGAGTGTCACTCCGCAATTTCCGCTGTTTCTTGGAGTGTAAGGCAACTGGTCCCGATAGTTTTTGGCCGTCGGATCAGTCACATCTATCGCCCTCTGATAAGAGTACGCGCCCGATATCGTCATGCTGAGTAAAGAGTGAAGTCTGATGGTCGTAAGAAGTGTCACGTCGATTCCTGAAATGTCGGTCTTGCCGAAATTCACCATTCTCCATGCATAGGTCGACGGGAAGGCCACGATCTTGTCGGTCACCTTGTTGGCATAAGCGTCGGCTGTGACGGTAAGGAAATCCATCGCCTCGAAGAGCGAGCCTGTCCATGTCACACCGACATTAAACTCATCTGCATCCTCCGGTTTGAGCGAGCGGTTTCCCATACGGTCGTAATAAAGGTCGGTGAACGAGGGCGCCCTGAATGTCCGTTTATACATCGCGCGCAGGAAGAACTGCCTGTCTTGAAGAGGTCTCACGCTCACCGATACCGAAGGATTAAGACGAGAGATGTCCTCTGGAGCATTTCCTGTTTTCACATGTTCCTTGATTAAAGTAGCCGTCAAGGTTGCATTGGCGGTGAGAATACCTTTCCTCCATCTTCCGCTCAGCGCACTAACAGAAGTATATCGTTTCGGGAAAGGACATGATGAAAGTGTGCTCGTCAGTGTCCCGATCGCTCCGTCCTGCGCTAAGGCGATGGTCAGTTCTCTGATTGGGTTGAACGTAGCCGAAGCGGTAACATAGTATTCTCTCTGACGATGGATCGACTGATAGACTCCGTCGACATATTCCGGTCCCCTCTCATGATCGAGATTGAAACCGTATGAATATTTTCCGCTTGCCTCAACCATCCATTTTTCAGCCGGCGAGAAGCGGTAACGTGCCTGTGCGAAGAAATTTCGGTCGAGAAGCCGTTCGGTCGAGACCGGGTTATAGAGTGTCACCGCTCCCGGCAATCCGCGCATGCTCCAGAAATAGTAGGCTTTCAGATACAGCGTCCCGTCGAGTGACGTGTCAAGCGAGTAGTTTGCCTCGGTGTGAACCGATTTGATTGCCGAATTCACTCGCTTCTCTTTAAGAGTCTGGCTCCCGTTCACGATCGTGAACGGATAGTCTCCTTTTGATGTCAGAAAATTCCCGTCCACCCAGGCCACACCGTTTCCGATCTTCTGCCCTATCCTTATCGACGGATTTATCGTCGCCCACGCCCCCCCTTTAATTCCGAGATTAACCGATGTTGATCTCCCGGCCATGAAATCCGGTCGTGCGGTTGTGATCGACAGAACCGCAGCCGAAGCATGAAGCCTCGCGCTGCGCAGCATGTCAGGCTCGGCACCTATCGCGAGCGAGAGCGTTGCCACATTATCCAGCGAAAGTCTGCCGATATCGATTTGACCTCCCTGAGTGTTGGTCATCGCCACCCCGTCATAACTCACCGCCGTGTGCGAGGCTCCCATATTTCTCACCGATACGGTCTTCAGACCTCCTATTCCTCCGTAATCCTTCACGGTCGCGCCGGCAAACCTCCTCACTGCATCGGCCATGTCTGTCACGCCGAGCACCCTCATCCGCTCCTTGCTGATCGTCTGCACGGGAGCCGCCACCGATACGGCACTCCCCTCTCGGCGTGCCGTGATCACGACATTTCCGAGTGTATCCGAGGGCTCTTCAGCCACGGCACCCGGTGCACCGCAGCCAATGATGGATATGAGCAGGAAAAGTTTGCGGAAGGTCATAAAAAATGTGCCTCAAGTGTTGAATCTGTCGTTCAGTCTTGCGGGCACTCGCGTTCGATGGCATCTGACATCGTTATATGTCCTCCATCAGTTGCGTCTTGATGTCTTATTACCCGAAAACGTCAAAACAGTTATATGTAATTCCGGAAATATACAGCAGGTCTTCTGACTTGTCTCCTCTCTCTTGCCGAAGCCTTCCCGGACATCTTTCAGTCCAGTGACCACCCCTCCTGACGGGGATCAAAGCAAAAGTTCGCAGGAGATTCACAGCAGCGGGTCTGTCAGGGATTTTCACCCTGTTCCCTTTTCATCGCCGTTTGCAACGGCGAAACTGTCTTTCCTGCCGCAAAATTAATACCATTCCCCCAATTATCCAAAAATCGCTCAATAAATCTCAAAAAAATCATACGCCTCTGTCGGTTCACATAAAGAAATTATATTCACAAATTTGTGAATATAAAAAACTATTCGTATCTTTGC
>CAMWGM010000183.1 GCA_947173755.1 uncultured Muribaculaceae bacterium | reverse complement strand
ACGGATGACAGAGAGATCGGAAATCAGAAATAAAGTGCTGCGTCGATGCGTAGCAATGCGTCGGCGAGCAGGTCGCGGCTGCCGGCTATGTTGATGCGCATATATCCGTCGCGACCGTACATCGTGCCCGAGTTGAGCCAGACACCGGCACGGTCGAGAAGCTCTTCCTCGAGCCGGTCGGCGCTTTCATGGAGTGCCGAGATATCGATCCATGGAAGATAGGTGGCTTCCAGGAGGCTGACCGGACACTGCGGAAAACGACGGCGCATGAAGTCGAGAAGATAGTAGTAATTCTCCCATATAGTCTTGCGAACTTCGGCAAGCCACTCTTCACCCTCGTTGGTATATGCGGCTTTGAGTGCTTCGACCCCGAAAGGATTGACGTCGCACACCTCGTTTATGTTGATTGCACGGTCGACCAGATCGCGCACCTCCTTCGACGGGCAGACTATGTTGGCTATCTGCAGACCGGCGGTATTGAAGGCCTTCGACGGAGAAAGGCACACTATGCTCTCAGGGTCGATCGGACCATAGGGAGTGTAGCGTGTTCCGGGTGCTGTCAGTTCGCAGTGGATCTCGTCGCTGACCACTCTGACTCCGTTTGCGGCGCATATTGCCGAGAGCCGCTCGAGTTCGTCGCGGCGCCAGAGACGTCCCGCAGGGTTATGAGGGTTGCAGAGTAGCAGAAGTGTGTTGCGCGGTTCGCACGCCACCTGCTCGAGTTGTTCGAAATCCATTTCGTAAGTGAATCTGCCGTCGGGGAGATCGACGCGCTTCAACGGATTTTCGACAATCTCACATCCGTTGTTGCGGATCGATGAGAAGAAACAATTATAGACCGGTGTCTGCACGATGACCCCGTCACCGGGGCGGGCGAGAGCCTTGATGATGGCGGAGATGGCGGGAACGACACCGGAGGTATAGATCACCTGACGGGGCTTGAAACGGTAGTCGTGACGTGTTGCGAACCAACGGGTAAGAGCCTCGTAGTAGGAATCGGTGACAAGCGTATAGCCGAACACACCGTGATCAACTCTTCTCTTCAGAGCATCGATGATGCATGGAGCGGTGGCAAAGTCCATGTCGGCCACCCATAGCGGAAGGGTGTCGGGACGTGAATCCCATTTATAGGAACCTGTGTTGACGCGTGAAGGGGTGGTCAGCATGATTTGACTGTGATTGTGCAGTCGGCAGGAGGAAGAATATTCTCGTCCCTGATGATCTCACATTCGGTGGGCATCACGATCGAGCCGCTGCGTGGATTCTTGATTGATACGGGTGATGATTTCAGTTCGGCCTTGAGGGTAGAGTCCTCGAAGGCGAGGTCGGCTTCAGGTCCGAACGTGCAGTCGATCAACTCGAGATTGTGGCAGTAGCATAAAGGCTGTGTACCGTCGATATGGCAGCGCACGAGACGCAGGTTGTGGGAGTGCCAACCCAGATACTCGCCTGTGAGTCTGGAGTCGTAGACAGTCACATCGTGAGTGTTCCAGAAGGCGTCTTTAGAGTCGATCTCGGCGTTTCTGATAACGACATTGTTGCAATACTGGAATGAGTAGTTGCCCTGCTGGCGGTAGTGGTCGATGTCGATATTGTCGCAGTGCATGAAGAGATAGTCAGCCTTCTTGATGTCGACTTTGCGCAGACGGATGTTGCGGCAATGCCAGAGGGTCTCGGAGGCATCGGGGATGTTGACACGTTCGAGCGAGACACCATCCATCTCACGGAACATCTTGGGTGCATCGACCTGTGTGTCGCGCATCACGAGATTGTTTGAATACCACAGGGCGGCGCGTGCGCCTTCGGTGAACAGACAGTCGGTTATCTCGAAATTATTGACATGCCAGAATGGATATTTACCTTCGAAGCGGCAATTGCGTGCGACGATATCGGAGCAACATTTTAGAGCCGACTCGCCGGTATGTATGGTTACATTATCAAGGATGAGATTGTGTGAAGCGAAGAGAGGGCGCTCGCCACCCATCTCTGTGTTTTTGATCTCTGTCATTGGGACGTTGGTTTCCATAATTGTCATGTGTTTTATAATTATAACACAAAACTACTCCTTTTCCCTGTTCGAAAACTTACCAAAATCGTGGAATTACCAAACTCTATTTTGGTTTAGGGGGATAAAACTACCCCTGCCGCGCTCTACGTTTGCGGCAGGGGCAGGAGAGTGTCATTAGTTAAGACTCACTTTTTCTCACTCAGGCTGCGGCTTTGGCGCCTTTGTTGCGACGGGCATCAGTGAGATATGCCACGGGCGCAGCGATGAAGAGAGTTGCGAGTGTGCCGATGACGACACCGCAGATCATCGCGAAGACGAACGAGCGGATGGCGTCGCCACCGAGAATGAAGATGCAGAGAAGAACGAGGAGGGTCGAACTTGAGGTCATCACCGTACGGCTCAGGGTCGAGTTGAGCGAGGAGTTGATGGTAGTGAAGAACGACTGTTTGGGATAGAGAGCCACATTTTCACGCACACGGTCGAAGACCACCACGGTATCGTTGATCTGATAACCGATTACGGTCAGGATCGCGGCGATGAAAGACTGGTCGATTTCCATAGCGAATGGTACGAAACCATAGCAGATGGAGTAGAAGCCCACGATGACGAAAGCAGTGAATGCGACGGCTGCGAGAGCACCGAGCGAGAAGGCAACGTTGCGGAAGCGCAGAAGGATGTAGAAGAACATTGCTGCAAGAGCGATGATCACGGCGATGATAGCATCGGTGCGCATATCCTTGGCCACTGTAGGACCAACCTTCTGCGAGGACTGGATGCCGACATTCTCGTTGGTGGTGGAGAAGTCGGAGAGGCTCATGGTACCGATTTCGTTGGCAAGACCCTTGTAGAGGATCTGGGTGATCTCTTCATCTACGCCTTCCTCGTCGGAATCGATCTTGTAGTTGGTCGAGATACGCACCTTGGTGTTGTCGTCGATGGTGATGACGCTGAGCTGGGCACCGTCGAAGAGAGGTTTGAGTTCCTTCTGGAGTTCCTCGGTGCTGACGGGATGGTCGAACTGAACCACGTAGTTGCGGCCACCCGAGAAGTCGATACCCTGGTTGAGACCCTGGGTGAAGAATGAGATGACGATAATCACTGCCATGACGCCGGCAACGATGAAACCTGTCTTGCGGGCACCCAGGAAGTTGAAGTGGGTGTTGGTGAACATCTTGGCCGAAATGGGGGTCGAGAATGTCAGACGCTCGAAAGGACGGGTTCCTGCACCCATGTTATAGATGAGGCGGGTCAGGAAGACGGCTGTGAAGAATGAGCAGATGATACCGATGATGAGGGTGGTGGCGAAGCCCTTGATGGGACCTGTGCCGAAGATAAGGAGGATCACACCTGTAATAATAGATGTGAGGTTGGAGTCGAAGATGGCCGAGAAGGCGTTAGAGTAACCGTCGGCAATCGCGGTGCGGACATTCTTGCCGGCACGGAGTTCCTCTTTGGCACGTTCGTAGATAAGCACGTTGGCGTCGACAGCCATACCGAGCGCGAGCACGATACCGGCGATACCCGAGAGCGTCAGCACTGCCTGGAACGAGGCGAGGATACCGAAGGTGAAGAAGATGTTGAAGATAAGTGCGATGTTGGCGATGATGCCGGGGATGATTCCGTAGAAAGCGCACATGAAGATCATCAGGAGGACGAGAGCGATGACAAACGACCACATACCGTCCTTGATCGCCTGTTCGCCGAGCGACGGACCGATCACGGTGTCGGAGATGATGTCGACCTTGGCAGCCATCTTACCAGACTTGAGCACGTTGGCAAGGTCTTTTGCTTCGTCGGTGGTGAAGTCGCCGGTGATCTGCGAACGGCCACCGTCGATCACTGAGTTGACGCGGGGAGCCGAGTAAACCTGATTGTCGAGCACGATGGCAACCTGCTTGCCGATGTTGGCGGCGGTGAGGCGTGCCCACTTGCGTGCGGCTTCAGGCTTCATGGTCATCGAGACGTAGTTGCCGCCCTGCATGGCGTCATAGTCGGAAGTGGCGGCTGTGATGACATCGCCGTCGAGGGCGGGCTTGCCGTTGGTGGTCTTGAGGGCTACGAGCTGATAGACCTTGATGTTGCGTTTCTGTCCGGTGACGGTGTCGTTGTAACTAACGATCTCAGGCTTGAACTCCCATGCAAGTT
>CAMWGM010000182.1 GCA_947173755.1 uncultured Muribaculaceae bacterium | reverse complement strand
AACTTCCGTCCCAACTACTACTTCCCCGGCATTTCCTACAGCGGTATGTCGGCAAACTCGGAAATTCAGCAGACAATCGGCTGGGGCGACCTCAATAACGGTGGTGCCGCAGGTACTTTCGACCCGTTGGCCGACTAAGCATCGCAGTTGAAGTCTTTCGACTCATTATGAAATGAAAAGTGGGGAATAGAGGCTATGGATATGACCGCTATTCCCCATTTTTCTATAAAATTTGACTCCTTGATCCCGACTGCGGGCAATAAAAGCACCGCACGCCGAGTTTAAAGGAATAGATTATAAAGATAAACCTGCTTTTCCGCCTTATTCATCAATAATCCTTTTAACCGTTCAGTATCCGAATGAACAGACTTATCTTTTCCTGTGCTGCGGCAGTTATGTGTGCAATCCCCTCGATGGTGATGGCGCAGTATCCGCAACTCACACCTGAGGCGAAAAAAGACTATCAGGTGATGATCACCAAAGCGCGCGAGCACTCCGACTCGGCGTGGCAGGTGGCCAAACCTATTGTAGAAAAAGAAGCACGCGAAGGCCGTCCCTATGTGCCCTGGGCTTCGCGTCCCGACGATCTCGTCAAAGCAGCCATCCCCGCATTCCCCGGTGCCGAGGGTGGAGGTATGTACTCCCCCGGCGGCCGTGGAGGTAAGGTGCTCACGGTTACAAATCTCAACGACAGCGGTCCCGGCTCGTTCCGCTGGGCCTGCGAACAGGGTGGCGCGCGTATCATCGTGTTCAACGTGTCAGGCGTGATCAATCTCGAGACTCCTCTCTATGTCCGCTCCCCCTATGTCACCATCGCAGGTCAGACTGCTCCCGGCGACGGTGTCTGCATAGCCGGTGAATCGTTCCAGGTCGACACCCACGACGTAGTTATCCGCCACATGCGCTTCCGTCGTGGCGACACCCGTGCCCACAACCGTGAGGACTCTTTCGGAGGTAACCCCGTCGGCAACATCATGATCGACCACTGTTCGGCCGAGTGGGGTCTCGACGAGAACATCTCGTTCTACCGTCACATGTATGACCCGTCGGAAGGACAATATGAGACCACAAAACTCAAACTCCCCACGGTCAACGTCACAATCCAGAACACCATCTCGGCCAAGGCTCTCGACACCTATAACCATGCGTTCGGCTCGACCCTCGGCGGCGAGAACAACATGTTCACCCGCAACCTCTGGGCGAGCAACTCCGGACGTAACCCCTCGATCGGCTGGAACGGTGTGTTCAACTTCGTCAACAATGTCGTGTTCAACTGGGTGCACCGCTCGTCGGACGGCGGCGACTACACCGCGAAGTTCAACATGATCAACAACTACTATAAACCGGGTCCCGCCACTCCCACCGAAGGCAACATCGGCCACCGTATCCTCAAGCCCGAGGCCGGACGCTCCAAACTCGACCACAAGGTGTATGGCCGCGTCTATGCCGAAGGCAATATCATGGAGGGATATCCTGAAATCAGTGCCGACAACTGGGCCGGGGGTATCCAGATCGAGTCAGATCCCGATACAGGCGAGTTCACCGACTACATGCGCGCCAAGACACCGTTTGAGATGCCTTATGTCCGCATCACCTCGGCCGACGATGCCTATGACTTCGTGCTGAAAAATGTCGGTGCCACCATCCCGACCCGCGACATCATCGACGAGCGCATCATCGAGGAGGTCCGCACAGGTGTCCCCTACTACGACAAGAAACTCGCTCCGAAGTATAGCGGCGACACTTCAGGTCTCGCCAAGGGTTCGCAGGCCGAGGACGGCTCGTTCCGTTACCGTCGTCTCCCCGCCGACTCCTATAAACTCGGCATCATCACCGACCCGATGCAGATGGGCGGCTATCCCGAATACAAGGGTACTCCTTATGTCGACACTGACAACGACGGTATGCCCGACGAATGGGAAATAGCCAACGGTCTCAACCCCAACGATCCCTCTGACGCCAACGGCGACATCAACGGCGACGGATATACCAACATCGAGAAGTATATCAACGGTATCAATACCAAACTCCGTATCGACTGGACTGACCTGCGCAACAACTATGACACCCTTGCCGCCAAAGGCAAACTGATGTAAAAGACTGTTATGTTCAAGAAATCTCTACTGTTCGCGCTCATGCTCCAGGGCGCACTGCTCACGGCAGGCGCCGTCGAACTCAATCAGGAGGGACGCGATCCGGAATATGTGACGTCGATCGTCAACCGTTCGAAAAAGATTGTCGACAAACTCGGCCTGACCGATCAGGCTAAGGCAGACGACGTGACAAATATCATCGCCAACCGATATTTCAAACTCAACGACATCTATACCGTACGCGACCAGAAGGTGGATGCTGCAAAGCAGACCCTGACAGGCGACGAGAAAAACGCTGCGATCCAGGCCGCGCAGAACGAGAAAGATGCCGCTCTCTACCGCTGCCATTTCGAATTTCCCGCCGATCTCTCGCTCTATCTCACACCCGAGCAGATCACGGCCGTGAAAGACGGCATGACATTCGGTGTCGTCAAGGTGACCTATGATTCGCATCTCGACATGATCCCCACGCTCACCGACGAGGAGAAGGCTCAGATCATGGCGTGGCTCATAGAGGCGCGCGAACTTGCCATGGATGCCGAGACTTCAAACAAGAAGCACGAGGTGTTCGGCAAATACAAGGGCCGCATCAACAACTATCTTACCAAGCGCGGCTATGATCTCAAGAAGGAACGCGAAGCGTGGTATGAACGTGTCCGTGCTCGCGGCGGTCAACTCTGATCTCCGTCAATAAGTGCCCAATAGGCGCAGTGCTGAAATCACCTCCCTCGGTGATTTCAGCACTTCGCACATACGAACCTTTTATCCAATCCCATAACGATATGTTAAAAAAACTATTTTCTGCCGCGCTGATTGCGGCCGTCGGAATGTCGGTTCAGGCGGCTCTGCCTTTCACTGTGAAAGACGGTAAGGTGGACTATACCGTCGATTCGCTCGGCAACCGGATGCTCGACTACTCGACATGCGGCTACCGCAGTTCGGAAGCGCCCATCCCTGATGTCGCCGTCGCAGTATATGTCGCCTATAAGCCCGGCGACAATTCGGAGCGTATCCAACGCGCCATCGACTATGTTTCATCACTGCCGATAAGCAGCAACGGCGAACGTGGAGCCGTGCTGCTCGGTCCGGGCGAATTCGAGATATCCTCATCTCTGCGCATCAGTGCATCCGGCGTGGTGCTCCGTGGCAGCGGAGTCAACTCGACTGTAATTAAGAAAACCGGAGTCTCGCGCGGTGCCCTCATCTACGTCGAGGGTGTCTATGACCCGGTCATCAAAGATACGATTGAAATCGCCGACTCATATGTCCCGGTCAATTCAACGACGATCAATTTCGGTGGCAAAAATAATCTTCGCGCAGGCGACAGAGTGTTCATCCTCCGTCCCTCGACTGCCGAATGGATCAAGGAGATGGGTTGCGACATCTTCGGCGGTGGCATCAGCGCTATATCATGGAAGCCTTCTGACATAGATCTGCGCTGGGATCGTACAATAGTCGATGTCAAGTCGCCGTCGGTCACTCTCGATGCGCCTGTCACCATGGCTCTCGACAAGAAATGGGCCGAAACGGTAATCATGAACTACTCATGGCCGGGACGCATCTCGGAAGTAGGTATCGAAAACCTCACGCTTGTCTCAGACTACAACACACGTTATCCGAAGGATGAGGATCACTGCTGGGATGGAATCACCATTGCCAATGCCGAGAACTGCTGGGTGAGAAAAGTCGACTTCCATCATTTTGCCGGAAGTGCAGTACTGCTCCAGCCCACCACTTCGAAAGTGACAGTCGAGGATTGCGCCGCCACGGAGCCGGTCTCTGAAATCGGAGGCGGTCGCCGCATAGTCTTCCAGACACTCGGTCAGCAGAACCTCTTCCAGCGTTGCTACTCCAAAAACGGGATCAACGACTTTGCCGCCGGCTTCATCGCTCCAGGTCCGAATGCTTTCGTGCAGTGTGATGCCGAGGAATCACTCGGTTTCAGCGGCGCGATCGATGCTTGGGCTCCCGGTCTGCTGTTCGATATCGTCAATATCTACGGTAACAATCTTATATTGAAAAATCTCGGTCAGGATACGAACGGAGCCGGAGGGAACACCGGGAACTCTACTTTC
>CAMWGM010000181.1 GCA_947173755.1 uncultured Muribaculaceae bacterium | reverse complement strand
ACGGTCATTCCGATCCGAAGGAGATGGCGCTGCTCGAACGGCTCATCTTCAATCCCACTCCCGACTATTCATCCCTGCTGGCTCGCGAGGAGGAGGAGAGTCTGCCCGATCGGCCCGAGCCCGGCAACCATCCGGCGTCGAATCAGGATATGATAGATGCTTTCATCCTCAGTCAGCGGGCGCCGGAGGCTGTTCCTGAACAGCCTCTCCCCGAGGAACGGCCGATGCTGACCGACGAGCCTCACCCCTCGGCACCTGCCGCCGACGACTCGTCGCTCTCGGAAAGTCTTGCCAAAATCTATATCCGCCGCAAGCGCTATGACAAGGCTTTTGAAATTATTCACACATTAAGTTTGAAAAATCCGAAAAAAAGTGTTTACTTTGCAGACCAATTGCGTTTTTTGCGCAAACTGATGCTCAACCGCGGCATGAAAGTGCCCGGAGAAGAGCCTTCCGGTGCTGAATAAATACTTATTATACAAAACATTAGTTTACATATTCCTTAACTATGTACACAGTCCTGATCATCCTCACCCTCATCTGCGCCGTGCTTCTGATCTGCGTCGTGCTTGTCCAGAAGTCCAAAGGTGGCGGTCTTTCGTCAACTTTTGCCGGCTCAAACCAGATCATGGGTGTGCGCCGCACAAATAGTTTCATCGAGAAACTCACATGGAGCCTTGCCGGCGTCATCGTGCTGCTCGCCATCCTCTGCACATTCACCATGCCTAAGGCAATCGTTGCCAAGAGCCGCGTAGTCGCTCCCGCAGCAACCGAGCAGACCGTTCCCGCCGACTTCAACACTCCCGCCACTACTGACGCACCTGCTCAGTAACTCGCTATAGGTGAGTAATAGGCTGGAAATTTCTCCATCCACACAATATAACCTTATCATCCTATGGCTCGCCCTGACACGCCACGCGCGTCGGTGGCGGGCTTGTGGTGCTAATGCAGACTTATGAAAGAGTTCCGTCGACTGCTGGTGCGTTTCGTCGCTCCTTACAAGCGCTATCTGGCACTCAACATCATCTTCAATTTTCTCGCTGCGTTTCTGACGCTCTTTTCCTTCGCGCTGATCATTCCGATACTGGAGATGCTTTTCAAGGTGCGCGAGGGGACATATCACTATATGCATCTCGGCGAGGCGGGACTCAAGGATGTGGCCTTCAACAATTTCTACTGGTACACCCAGCAGTGCATCACCGACTGGGGCGAGATGAAGACACTCGCCGCCCTCGGAGCAGCCCTGGTGTTCATGACGGCCCTTAAGACCGGCGCGACCTATCTGAGTTCCTATTTCATCATCCCGATGAGGGCGGGCATCGTGCGCGACATCCGCAACTTCGTCTATGACAAGATCGTCACTCTCCCGATCTCCTATTTCACCACCGAGCGCAAGGGGGACGTGATGGCCCGGATGACGGGCGATGTCAACGAAATCGAGAATTCCATCATGTCGTCGCTCGACATGATGTTCAAGAATCCCGTCATGATCATCGTCTGTCTGGCCATGATGATCGCCATCTCGTGGCAACTGACACTTTTCGTATTCATCCTTCTGCCGATTGCAGGATGGATCATGGGAAAAGTAGGCAAGCACCTGAAACGCAAGTCGCTCGAAGGACAGAACCAGTGGGGACTGCTGATGAGTTATATCGAGGAGACTCTCGGAGGTCTGAGAGTCATCAAGGCTTTCAATGCCGAGCCAAAGGTGAGCGTGCGTTTCCATGAAGGGAACGAGAAGTTTTATGACATCACCACCTCGGTGCAACGCCGCCAGTCGCTCGCTCACCCGATGAGCGAACTTCTCGGCACGGCCACGATAGCCATCGTGCTCGTGTTCGGAGGCAGTCTCATCCTGACCGGCGACTCGACCATGAATGCCGCCTCGTTCATCTACTACCTCGTGATCTTCTACAGCATCATCAATCCGGCCAAGGACCTCTCGAAGGCTGCCTATGCCATCCAGAAAGGTCTGGCCTCGATGGTGAGGGTCGATGCTATCCTCGACTCCGTCAACCCGATTACCGATCCCGAAAAACCCGAGAATATCGGCACGCTGAAGGGGGAGGTGAAATATGAAGGGGTAAGTTTCGCTTACAACGACGAGAGTGGCAACGTGGTCGACAATATCGATCTCACCATCCGTCCGGGCGAGACAGTGGCGCTTGTGGGTCAGAGCGGCTCGGGTAAATCGACCATAGCCGATCTCCTGCCACGTTTCTATGACGTTCAGCAAGGTCGCATCACCATCGACGGTCACGACGTGCGGTCGCTCAGGGTGCACGATCTTCGAGCGCTGATGGGCAACGTCAATCAGGAGGCCATACTTTTCAACGACACTATCTTCAACAACATCGCTTTCGGCGTCGAGAACGCCACGATGGAGCAGGTGATCGAAGCGGCCAAGATAGCCAATGCCCATGAGTTTATCATGGCCTCCGAGGAGGGCTATGACACAAATATCGGCGACCGCGGCTGTCGTCTTTCCGGAGGTCAGCGCCAGCGTCTCTCGATAGCCCGAGCCATCCTGAAGAATCCCCCGATCCTGATCCTCGACGAGGCTACCTCGGCTCTCGACTCGGAGAGCGAGAAGTCAGTCCAGGAAGCACTGGAGCGGCTCATGGCCAACCGCACCACTCTCGTCATCGCCCACCGCCTCTCGACCATCCGCAATGCCTCACAGATATGCGTGCTCAACGAAGGCCGCATCGTCGAGCGAGGCACCCACGAGGAACTGATGGCTCTCGGCGGTGTCTACACCCATCTGGTGGAGATGCAGTCAATGAAATAACTTAACCATACGACTCAAAACATGCTTGTCAAGACTTACGGAGCGGCCGTGCAGGGCATTGACGCCATCACGGTGACAATAGAAGTGGCAGCCCGGGCCGGGGCGGCCTTCAGTCTCGTCGGAATGGCCGACACCGCGGTCAAGGAAAGTTATCAGCGCGTGCTTTCCGCGACCACGCAGGCAGGATTTCAGTGGCCGCGCCGCAACATGGTGGTCAATCTCTCGCCGGCCGACGTCCGCAAGGAGGGAGCCGCCTATGACCTCCCCATCGCCGTCGGCATTCTTGCCGCATGTGAACTGATCCAGCCTGTCTTTCCGCTCGAGTCGATGATGATCATGGGCGAACTGTCGCTCGACGGGTCAGTGCTTCCGATCAGGGGGGCTCTCCCGATGGCCATACGGGCGCGTGAACTCGGTTTCTCGGCACTCATTGTCCCGAAAGCCAACGAAGCCGAGGCTGCTGTGGTCAACAACCTTAATGTCTATGGAGTGGAGTCGCTCCGCGAGGTGGTGGAGTTCATCACCGGTCAGCGCGAACTTAACCCGGTAATTATCGACCCACGCGCCGAGTTTGCGCGCGACGCCGATATCTTCGACTGCGATTTCGACGAAGTGAAAGGTCAGGAGAATGTCAAACGCGCGCTTGAAGTCGCCTGTGCGGGCGGTCACAATATCCTCATGGTCGGCCCTCCGGGAGCAGGAAAATCAATGATGGCCAAACGTGTCCCGACAATCATGCCGCCGCTGACACTCTCGGAAGCGCTCGAAACCACAAAAATCCATTCCGTAGCAGGCAAACTGCGGAGCGGCTCCCGACTGCTTACACGCCGTCCCTATCGCGCGCCCCATCACACCATATCGCCCGTGGCTCTTGTCGGCGGAGGTTCCAACCCGTGTCCCGGCGAGATCTCGCTCGCCCATAACGGTGTGCTTTTTCTCGACGAACTTCCTGAGTTCACACGCCAGGTGCTCGAGGTGATGCGCCAGCCTCTCGAAGACCGCCACATTTCTATCTCCCGCGCAAAATATACCCTCGACTATCCTGCCGGATTCATGCTCGTCGCCTCGATGAACCCTTGTCCCTGCGGCTACTACAACCACCCGACAAAAGAGTGCATCTGCGCTCCCGGACAGGTGGCGAAATATCTCAACCGTATCTCCGGGCCCCTTCTCGACCGCATCGACCTGCAGGTGGAGATCTTCCCGGTGCCGTTCGACGAACTCTCGTCGGTCCGCAAAGGGGAGAGCAGTGCCGCCATCAAGGCGCGTGTGGTCAAGGCACGGGAAATTCAGGCCGCGCGTTTCGCCCATATCCCCGGCGTCCATTGCAACGCCCAGCTGCTGTCGCGTATACACATCTCCGAGCCCACGAGACCTCTCTCCGTCTCGT
>CAMWGM010000180.1 GCA_947173755.1 uncultured Muribaculaceae bacterium | reverse complement strand
ATCGTGGGATATGTCGAGGGAGCACTTGAGGCAGGCCAAAACCTGGCGACACCTTTCCTGATCTACACTCTTTATAACCCGCAGTTGAGGAGTTCCTATAACTTCGTGCCCGGAATTCTTGGAATGATTTTCATATTGATATGTTCTATCATGACTTCCGTATCAATTGTGCGCGAAAAAGAGACCGGCACAATGGATCTTCTGATCGTCTCTCCGGCCAGACCGTTCATGATCATTCTCGGCAAACTTGTACCTTATTTCCTGCTCTCCTGCATTATCCTTGCGATAATGCTTGCAATATCATATACTCTCCTCGGGATTCCCGTATCGCGAAGCATTATCAACGTGGTCTCAGTTTCCTTGCTCTATATCTGCCTGTCGCTCGCGATAGGATTACTTGTGTCTGCTTTAGTCAACACTCAGTTAACGGCACTCATCGTTTCTGCAGTCGCATTCATGCTCCCGGTCATCATGTTATCGGGGATGATCTTCCCGATCGATAACATGCCTGCTGTATTGCAATGGATCTCTTGTGTGATTCCGGCAAGGTGGTATGTCGATGCGATGCGCAGATTGATGATCCAGCAGGCTGATCTCAGGCTTGTGATGACCGATGTTGCAGTGCTTGTGGCAATGACGGTCCTTCTCCTGTTTCTGTCCATTAAAAAATTCAATTCGTCGAGATGATATGAAATTTCAGATCCTGAAGGCATTGCTCAGAAAAGAGTTGATACTCATGCGTCGACATCCGCTTATACCGAAGATTATTTTCGCGATGCCGTTAATGGTGATGCTCGTCATCCCGCTCGTAGCAAATCTGGACGTGAAGAATGTCAACATTGCTGTGGTCGATCTTGATCACAGTCAGTTGTCTCGTCGCATTATATCAGACCTGGGAGTTGCGGAGGCACTCACAGTGGTTGAGGTGACCGGCTCTCATCCGGAGGCAATGGATCTCATCGAGAACGGGAGAGCCGATCTGATCCTTACATTACCTCCGGATTATGCAAAGACTTTCATAACCGGGAAGGCTCAGGCCGACATCGAGACGAACGGAGTGAACGCAACCAAGAGTATGCTCGGAGCGCGATATGCCTCGCAATCCTTAATGAATACACTCGCTCAGTGGCAACGGCAAATGGGTCATCCCGTGCGTGAAGATAACCTGAGTGTCATCTATCGCTACAATCCAACTCTCAATTTCCGCAACTATATGATCCCTGCTCTGATGGTGGTACTTCTGATCATTATCTGCGGCTTTCTGCCGGCGCTCAACCTCGTCAGCGAGAAGGAGGAGGGAACACTCGACGGAATGAATGTGACTCCGGTCAGTCCTTTCATCTTTGTCCTGTCGAAACTGATTCCATTCTGGGTGGTCGGGCTGCTGGTCGTGACAATCGGGATGATTGTGGGACGACTGGTCTACGGTCTCGTTCCGGTGGGAAACATTGCGTCAATCTATTTTGCCACTATTCTTTTCAGTCTTGTCATGTCAGGACTTGGAGTCGCTATCGCCAACCGTTCTGCCACGATGTTGCAAAGCATTTTCGTAATGTTTGCCTTCATAATGATATTCCAACTTATGAGCGGACTCTTTACGCCTATCGCGTCTATGCCAGGATGGGCCAGGATGATCACCTACGCCATCCCGCCGCGATATTTCATTGAGATAATGAGAGCGGTTTATCTCAAAGGTGCCACGGTCGGCGAACTGTGGACGCAGTTTGTGCTCCTTTCCGGCTTCGCAGCAATTTTTCTTGTGATTGCTGCGCTGACATATAAGAAAAGAATGTAAACTAAGAGGGCTGAGTTCCAATAATTCTTCGCGTCGAACCGATTATGCTGCAAAGTTAGTGGATGTAGGGATGTAAATAGTGCGATAATGCTCCTTTGAGATTATACATTTTTAATCCCAAGAGCGCGAGTTTATCCGGACCTAAAAAATTGGTTGGATAACAGTGATTATTGCCGCATGAGAATGTGGAATGGTCACTAATTTTGCATTGAGAAAATAAAACAATGAAAATGAAGACCACAATAATGTTGCCGAGAAGGTTCTGCGATATGGAGGCAGTGAAATATGTCGCGTCGCGCTACAATACTACACCCGAACGAGTTCTTAAGAAATACTTCATACAGTCAGGTATCATTCGTCCCGACGATGGCGAGGAGAAGAATTATTCACTCACCACTAATGAAATAGCACTTTTTCACGATTTGGGAGTGCAACCTTCTTCATTAGTAATCAGTTGATCGATCGGATCGGTTAGAATGAACTGTTTACCGGTGTTTCCATATCAAAGAAAGCACCGCTCTAAAAACGTATACATAACACGGATGAATTTCAAAGAATTAATAGAATTTTTATGAAACGAATATTTTTATCGCTATTACTGTTAGCTTCGTTTTTTGCTATTCAGGCAAAAACGCTCGTGGTATATTACAGTTACACCTACAATGTGCATAATATCGTCGCAGAACTTTCCAGGCAGATAGATGCTGACGTGGTGCGCATTGAGCCTGCTGAAAAGGGACTTGACTATGCCGCCGACAATTATGCTATAGGAAGTGCGCAGATAGCAGCCATACGCAATAATCCCGGGGATGCGGCCTCTTATCCCGCTATCGATCCGGTCAACGTCAATCTTGCCGACTACGACTGCATCATCATCGGTGCTCCGCTTTGGTGGAGTCAGATGGCAGCTCCCTTGCAGACCTATCTGTTTCATAACGGAAAAGCAATGGCGGGAAAGAAAATCGGCCTGATCGTGTCGAGTGCGAGCAGCGGCATAAGCGGGGTAGAGGCCGATGCCCGACGTCTTATTCCTGATGGTGACTTCCTGACTCCCTCGTTATGGATACGTTCGTCGCAGACCTCCAATGCATCTTCACTGATTGCCGGATGGCTCAGTCAGATCGGCTACCACAATTTTTCGGGGATAACTATTACCCCCGATGACCAATTTCCCGCTAAATATACCATTTTTTCAGTTGACGGAAGAATGATTGCAAGTAATGCGTTATCATTGCAGACACTCGGAAGAGGCCTCTACATCATAAATGGAAAAAAGATCTATCTCAATGACTAAAAACTCAAAATTATGAAAACTTTACCCTCAATAGCATTAGGAACATGGTCGTGGGGCTCGGGGATGGCCGGTGGCGATCAGGTGTTCGGCAACCATACCGATTCTGAAAATCTTAAATCTGTTTTCGACGCCGCATATGAGGCAGGACTCACTATGTGGGATACCGCGACAGTCTACGGGATGGGATCCTCGGAGGATATTCTCGGAGGATTCATTAAGGATTATCCCCGTGAAAATTTCGTGATCTCCACTAAGTTCACGTCTCAGATCGCGCCGGAAACTGAGGCTCCGGTCCTCACCATGGCCGAGGAGAGTTGCCGCCGTCTGCACACAGACTATATCGACATATATTGGATTCATAATCCCGCCGACGTGGAAAGATGGACACCGGGTCTCATCGCACTTCTCAAGTCGGGAGTCGTCAGACGTGTCGGTGTCTCAAACCACAATCTGGCTCAGATCAAACGCGCCGACGAGATCCTCAGGGAAGCCGGTTACCGTGTATCGGCTGTCCAGAACCACTTCAGCCTCCTTTATCGCTCATCCGAAAAAGCAGGAATTCTTGACTACTGCAAGGAAAACGACATCGACTTCTTCGCCTACATGACTCTTGAACAGGGTGCGCTGAGCGGGAAGTACGGAACATCCAATCCTATGCCTGAAGGGAGTCAGAGGGCAATGACCTATAACGCGATCCTTCCGAAACTTGACGCCCTTATCGCAGAAATGAAGAGGATCGGGCAGGCTCACGATGCATCCGTATCCCAGATTGCGATAGCGTATGCAATAAACAAGGGAACTTTTCCTATCGTCGGCGCTACCAAACCGCGCCATGTTGAAGAAGCCGCCGCTGCAGCAAAGATTAAACTATCTGAGACCGAGATCGAATCGCTCGAGACTCTTGCCGCAGCAACCGGCGTAGATACCAAGGGGTCATGGGAAAATCCTATGGCATGAAAAGGGGTATTTCCTTCTATTTGCTGTTTCTGACTTCGTTCGCTATGTTCGCCGGGACAAACGCACAAGCCGTGGACGTTCATTCCCATATCGTCACCGATGGATATCTGAAATATCTTGCTGAGAATGATGCGATG
>CAMWGM010000179.1 GCA_947173755.1 uncultured Muribaculaceae bacterium | reverse complement strand
TAATCAATCCTGACATCGGCATCATTGGCATTCCCCTTGCGCCGACGTTTATAGACAGGCATGAAAACCGGTTCGATTCCCGAGGAAGTTTGGGTCATTAGGGAAGTTGTGCCGGTAGGAGCGATAGTCAGGCACGCTATGTTGCGTCGGCCGTGCTTCTCCATCTCTTCAACGAGAACAGGATCAGCCTCGCGAAGACGGTTGATATACGGATTGTGGCGTTCGCGCCCGGCATCATACACTTCGAAAGCACCGCGTTCTTTGGCCATTTCGACGGAAGAAGCATAAGCGGCAAGAGCAATCGCGCGGTGGACTTTGACAGACATTTCTGTAGCCTCGGGAGTACCGTAGCGCAGACCCAGGGCTGCAATCATATCTCCTTCGGCAGTTGTACCGAGTCCGGTTCGGCGACCTTTTATAGTCTTTGCACGTATTTTCTCCCAAAGATGAAGTTCGGTAGCCTTAACTTCATCGCATTCAGGGTCATTTTTTATTTTCTGCAGGATGGCATCAATCTTTTCCATCTCGAGATCGATGATGTCGTCCATAAGACGCTGAGCCTTCATCACATGATCCCTAAGTAAGTCGAAATCCAATTCTGCTTCCTTGGTGAAGGGATTTTTGACGTAACTATAGAGATTGATGGCTGCAAGGCGGCATGAATCGTATGGGCACAACGGAATTTCGCCGCACGGATTCGTGGAGACAGTCTGAAAGCCGAGGTCGGCATAGCAGTCGGGAACCGATTCACGGATGATGGTATCCCAGAAGAGCACTCCCGGCTCAGCTGCTTTCCAGGCATTATTTACGATTTTACTCCAGAGTGAAGCGGCATTGATTTCCTTCTTTACCATAGGTTCGGCGGAGTCGACGGGGAACCGGGTCACGTATGGCTGACCGTTTTCCACACAGCGCATGAATTCGTCGTCGATCTTTACTGATACGTTCGCACCCGTGATTTTCCCTGCCTCGAGTTTGGCGTCGATGAAACTTTCCGAATCGGGGTGCTTGATAGCGACCGAAAGCATGAGGGCTCCCCGGCGACCATCCTGAGCGACTTCCCGGGTAGAGTTGGAGTAACGTTCCATGAACGGCACAAGTCCCGTTGAAGTCAGGGCAGAATTCTTCACTGCGGAACCTTTGGGACGCAGGTCACTCATGTCGTGACCGACACCACCTCGACGTTTCATCAGCTGAACCTGCTCTTCGTCAATCTTGGCGATAGCACCATAGGAGTCAGGATGACCGTCAAGTCCGATCACGAAGCAGTTGCTAAGCGAACCGGTCTGATAAGTATTGCCGATGCCTGCCATAGGGCTCCCCTGAGGAACGATGAATTTGAAGTGATCGAGCAGATCGAAAATTTCTTTCTCGGAGAGCGGATTCGGGTAGAGACGTTCGATTCTTGCTAATTCCGATGCTATTCGGCGGTGCATATCTGCGGGCGTAAGTTCGAAGATATTACCGTCCGAATCTTTCAGTGCATATTTGCTTACCCATACTTTGGCAGCGAGTTCGTCGCCTTCAAAATATTCCTTGGAAGCATTGAATGCCTGGTCGAAAGTGTATGTTTCAGTTGTCATGGCAGGGGAGTGGGTTAGACGTTTCAAACAGAAAAATCGGTTGCAAATTTCCTGCTTTTTTTCCAACCATCCAAATAAAATCTCAATGAGTTATTAACACTCAGTTGTTTTTTCCCGTGAGAAATTCAGTCATTTCGACCTATATATAAATAATGTGGACACATTTTATCGTTATCGCACTATTATGTCACGGTTTTTTAGTAATTTTGCACAAATATTTCATCGACACGCAATGAATTCCGAAATCAATCCATACTTCTCCACCCGTCGCACTATAAGAAAATTTGACAGGACGATCCCGCTTGAACGGTCTGCTTTGAAAGAGATACTCGCTGCCGCCGCACATGCACCCAATACGGGCAACATGCAGGTTTACTGCGTGGTCATATCCGATACCGAAGAGGAGGTTGGGGCTCTAGCACCGGCTCATTTCTCTCAGCCGGCATCTGTCGGTGCATCGGCTCTTCTTACTTTCTGTGTCGATCTCAACCGATTCAATCACTGGTGTCGTATCAATGGTGCAGACCCGGGATTAGACAATCTGCAAGGATTTTTATGGGCAACAATGGATGCCACCATTTTCGCTCAACAGTTTGTGACTATCGCCGAACAGTCGGGACTTGCAACATGTTATCTTGGCACTACCACTTATAATGCAGCGCAGATTGCTGATACACTGAAACTTCCACAGGGGGTTGTTCCAGTCATCACGGTAGCCGTCGGATGGCCCGCTGACGATCCCGCTGTCACCGAACGTCTTCCGCTTGAGGCTATTGTCCACGAAGGTTATTATCACACCCCTTCGGATGACGAGATAAGAAATATGTATGCTGAGGAGGAGAGTCTTGAAACAAACCAAAAATTTGTAAGTGAAAACGGCAAGGAGAACCTTGCTCAGGTTTTCACTGATATCCGTTATCCCCGTGAGGCTAACGAACATTTCTCACGAGTTTACCGTGAATTTATCAAGAGCCGCGGTATAGAAATCTGAGAAAAAGTCTTAACTTTGCAGTCTATTACTCATACTGAAAAGTCACCGATGCCAACTTCAGCCATTGCTGCCAAGACCCGCGAGCGCCTTCTTGATGTGGCTCGCCAGTTGTTCGCCTCAAACGGAGTGGAGCGGACCACTATGAATGATATTGCCGCTGCTTCCGACAAAGGTCGTCGCACCATCTACACATATTTTAAAAATAAGAAAGAGATTTATGATGCGGTGATTGAGCGTGATGCTGAGGCGATTGTCTCCCGTCTCCGAAATGTTGTCGACAGCGATCTCGAGCCTCTGGCGAAGTTGCGCAACTATCTCGAAGTGAGATTTGACATTGTCACCGACACTCTTAAAGCATCGTCGATTTCTTCAGAAATTCTCTCTTATCTCACCTTCGATCGTGTCAGACTTGAGCGCATCCGTCTGCTCGCCGTAGAAAAGGAACGTCATCTGTTCGCCCGTCTGATTGATGAAGGTGTTGCCCTCGGAGCTTTCGATCCTATTAATTCTAAAGCACTGCCCTCCATCCATCAGGTGATATTTCAGGGTGTCGACTATACACATGTGCGCGGAAATTTCGACGAACTCGGTCTTACCCCGGCTTCAATCAGGCAGGATGTGATCGAATTCATGTGTGCCCATGTGCAGCCGAAATCTTCCGCAACAAGTTCGATAAAATCAGAATAAAATAATATAAACCTCACACTTTTCAACAGATCATGAAATTACTCGAAGGAAAAGTTGCAATCATCACCGGCGCCGCCCGCGGAATCGGCAAGAGTATTGCAATCAAATTCGCTCAGGAAGGTGCGGATATCGCATTCACCGACCTCAACCGTGACGAAAATATGGAAGCCACCGAGAAAGAACTCGAGGCTCTCGGAGTAAAGGCTAAAGGCTATGCGTCAAGCGCTGCCGACTTCGCTCAGACAGAGGAAGTTGTCACCAAGATTAAGGAAGACTTCGGCCACATCGACATTCTCGTCAACAATGCAGGTATCACCAAGGATGGACTCATGATGCGCATGACCGAGGCTCAGTGGGATGCTGTGATCGCCGTCAACCTCAAGAGCGCCTTCAATTTTATCCATGCCGTTCTTCCCATCATGATGCGTCAGCGTCACGGCTCGATCATCAACATGGCATCCGTTGTAGGTGTACATGGAAATGCAGGTCAAGCCAACTACGCTGCTTCAAAAGCCGGCCTGATCGCTCTTGCCAAGTCTATCGCACAGGAAGTCGGTTCGCGCGGTATCCGTGCTAACGCTATCGCTCCCGGCTTTATCGAGACCGCCATGACTGCTGCGCTTCCCGATGATGTCCGTAAGGAATGGGCTCTCAAGATACCCCTCCGTCGTGCCGGCCAGGTTGAAGATATCGCTAACGTCGCAACCTTCCTTGCCTCTGATATGTCGAGTTACGTATCCGGTCAGGTCATCCAGGTCGACGGCGGCATGAACATGTAATCACCCCTTTAGGACATACAAAATTTTGTGATCGGCGACTGCCGACAAGGGTGTCGCCGATCATGTTTTTCCCGAAATGCTCACATACAACACTTACAATCCTCCCTTACCCATGCCCCAGTATGGCCGAAACATACAGGACATGGTCAATTATTGCATGTCAATTCCCGATCGTGACGAGCGGACTGTCTGTGCC
>CAMWGM010000178.1 GCA_947173755.1 uncultured Muribaculaceae bacterium | reverse complement strand
CATTGGGGCACACCGACACGCAGAGTTGACAAGCGGTGCAATGCGAGGCAAGATTATTGATGCTTATCGCCCCGGGAGGAACGATCTTTCTCTTCCTGTTCGGAATTTTCTTTTCGGTTATCGCAGCCAGACCACCATCTACGGTTTTCTCCGTAGCACCAGCAATGCCTGTGGCGGTGAGAGTGGCTGTCATGGCGAGAAACTGTCGTCGTGACGGGTCGGCAACTTTTCCTGACGCGTTTTCTTTACCTTCACTCCGGAAAGCATAGGAGATGGCACCTTTGTTACATTTGCCGATACAGTCGAAGCACGTCACGCACCGCGAGAGATCTATCGTGTGTTCCTTGCTGTTGATACACGCCGATTTGCAGTTGCGGGCGCACAGTCCGCAACTGTTGCACTTCGAAGTGTCGATGACGGGGCGCAACAAAGAAAACCGCGAGAAAAATCCCAACACGGTTCCGACCGGACAGACAGTGTTGCAATATGTCCGCCCGTTTCGCCATGAAAGAAATGCCAGAACGACGAGTGTGACAACAGCGACGATAGTCGTCAGGACTCCTCGACTCCAGATTTCAACGTTATAAAACATATAATTGTCCCTCGCTTCCGACCAGGAGGCCAGCAGATTGTTCATCCATTGCCAGACGGGAGCAAAGAGTGACTGAGCGATTCGCCCGTAAGCGCTGTAAGGCGCTATGAGAGCCGCGAGCGACATGAGCCCGCCCAGAATGGAGATAGCCATCGCTCCGAGCATCGCATATCTCAACCAAGAAAGCGGTTTGGAATAGGAGTAACGGTTTTTTTTGCTTTTCTTCCCGAACCAAGCAAAACCATCCTGCATTATGCCGAGCGGGCATATCACCGAACAATACAGACGTCCGAATAGAAGGGTGAGGATTATCAGGCAGGCTACCACTATCAGGTTAAGCGACAGAAGAGCCGGTAAGAACTGTATTTTTGCCATCCAGCCGAACATAGTCTGACTCGTGCCGGTAAAATCTACGAATAGCAAAGTAATCAGCGTGACGCTGACCAGGGCGGCCATTTGTCGTATTCTTTTAAGCATTATTCAGAAAGTGTTTTCATCGGATATCGGTCAATAATCCACTGCTTTTGTCTATCAGAGACTGACCGACGATTGGTTTAAAATGCAAAGATAGTAATTTTTCTGAAATCCCGACTTTCAAACATTTCTTTTTTCTTTGCATATATGCCCGAAAAAATAAGATATTGTTGTAATTTTGCACTTTCTTTTGAGATTCAAATATTATCTGTATTTCCGGGATATGGAATCGCGGAATATAAAATTATTAATTGATTTCTGATGAAAAAAGGCATCGCAGCACTCGCTCTCGGAACATTCGGCCTCGGAATGGCGGAATATGTCATGATGAGCATCCTGCCTGATCTCGCTAAAGATTTCAGCGTCTCCATCTCGGAGGCGGGTCACCTCATATCGGCATACGCAATAGGTGTCTGTGTAGGCGCCCCTTTAGTGGCTATATTTCTTAGGAACTGGCCATTGAAGCGGATACTTCTGCTGCTGATGATCTGTTATGCCATAGGCAATCTCTTGTTTGCATCCGGACACTCGTTTATGACCGGCATAGCAGGTCGTTTCGTGTCTGGACTTCCTCATGGAGCATTTTTCGGAACCGGCTCGATTGTTGCCTGCAGACTTCTGCCCGATAAGCAGACCACCGCGGTGGCGCTTATGACATTGGGCATGACAGTTGCCAATCTCTTGGGTATTCCGTTGGGAAGTTTTATAGCCAACACCTTCAACTGGCGATGGATATTCTATTTCAACAGTCTATGGGGCGCTATGACTTTTATCTCAATTATCCTTCTGATCCAAGATCTCGGCTCACTTCCCAGGACGAGTCTTGCGGGGGAATTCAAATTTCTGAAAAAACTTGCACCCTGGCTGCTGATCCTGACGACAGTGTTGTGTCAGGGAGGTGCATTCGCGATGTATTCTTACGTGAGCCCGATTATGGAGCAAGCCGGGCTCGCTCTGAAATATATCCCGATGTTCATGATCGTGGTAGGAGGCGGCATGTGTATCGGCAATTATTTCAGTGGAGTGATCAGCGACAGAATCACTCCTGAGAAAGCAACCTTGATCATTACGATTGTAATGACCGGAGCGCTTATTCTGACCGGTCTTGATACCTTCAGTTTCTGGACTGTCGGTTGCACGGTAGTGATTGTCGCCATGATGCTTTTTGCTCTATCATCTCCCATGCAACTTATGCTCATCGAGTATTCTCCCGGCGGGGAACTTATGGGGGGCGCTATGGTGCAGGTCGCTTTTAATCTCGGAAATGCTATAGGGGCATTCTGGGGAGGACTACCAATTTCTCACGGCTGCCAGCCTTCCACTTCTTCTCTTTTAGGTGCGGTCATGTCAGGACTCTCCATCCCTGTCATTCTGTACTTTATGCACCGGTATTGCTCTGCCAAAAAGACAGTCATAGGAAATAAATGATGAAAATATGAGCTGGGTTCTACTGATTTTTGCCGGACTTATGGAAGTAGGTTTTACATTTTGCCTTGGCAAGACTAAAGAGGCAACCGGAACAGCCCTCATTCTCTGGTGGATCGGATTCTTTGTAGCACTAGCCCTGAGTATGGGCTGTATGGCTAAAGCGGCCGAACGTCTTCCGATCGGCACTGTATATCCCGTCTGGACAGGAATAGGCGCTGTGGGAGCCGTTATAGTCGGAATCGTTTTCTTTAACGAACCGGCTACGTTCTGGCGTATTTTCTTTATCACAACACTAATTCTCTCGATTATCGGACTTAAAAGTATCGGATGATGATCAGACCCTTAAGGCGTTCGCGCCAGGCACTTCCTCCGGATGAATGTATCGCTATTCTCGAAACGGGCAAAGAGTGCGTACTCGCCGTTGCCGGTGACGACGGATATCCTTATGCCGTCCCGGTCAATTATGTCTATTACGACGGAGCCATCTTTTTCCATTCGGCTCCTCAGGGACACAAGATTGACGCTCTCAAGCGTGAGCCGCGTTGCTCAATCTGCGTCATCGATAAGGATGATGTCGTTGCCGAAGAGTTTACAACCTATTTCCGGAGTGTGATGGTTTTCGGGAAGGCTGACTTTGTCGACGATACAGAGACTAAGATTGAAATACTCCGCCAACTCTCAAAAAAATATTCGCCCGGCATCGATCCGACAGCCGAGATCGCCAAGTTTCTCAGCCATGTATGCATAGTCCGCATCATTCCGGAACATATTTCGGGAAAAGAGGCTATCGAACTGACAAAATTGCGGGGTAGTTGAACCTCATAGGCTTCTTTTTCATTAATATAAGAAAACAACAGTTTCAATTTTTATAATTATGAAGAGAGAGAAGAGGATACTTTGGGGCTTTATCGACAGAGAAGGTAAATATGCAGTCGAACCTCAGTTTGACGACGCATTTGATTTTTGCGAAGGTCTTGCAGTGGTGCGCACGGAATTCCTGCGTGGCTACATCGGCCGTGACGGTCAATATGTCATAAATCCACGTTTCGAGAAAGCGGAAAGTTTTTCGGAAGGTATGGCCAGAGTGATGACCGAGGGAAAATGGGGGTTTATTAATAAGGAAGGTTCATGGATCATCGATCCGATCTTCGACAATGTGTCGGAATTCCGCGACGGCCTCTCATATGTCCAGGTCGGAACACACTACGGCTACATTGATCGCGATGGAAAGTATATTGTACCCGCCGAATATGAGTTCCTCGGCGAGTTTCATGACGGACTGGCCCGCATCAGAACCGCCGAGGGGTGGGGATATGTTGACAGAGACGGAAAAATTTCCATTTCTCCATGCTTCGAGGCTGCGCAGGATTTTGCGGAGGGACTGGCTGCTGTAATGGTTAACGGAAAATATGGATATATCGGCACCGACGGAGAATTTGTCGTCGTGCCTCAATTCGATATAGCCGACAACTTCGCAGAAGGTGTCGCAAGGGTTAAAAAAGATACGGAACGTTATTATATCGACCCTTCCGGCGCAAAGGCTGAACCTCCCGTCGAACAACCGAAGCCATTAGAGTTTCATGACGGACTGTCTCCAATGTCCAAGGATGGTCTGACGGGGTATGTCGACGAGCAACTTGAGTGGGTAATCGAACCTCAATATCTCGATGCCGCGCAGTGCAGCGAGGGACTCGCGAGAGTCAAAACGGGAGCGAAAACCAAATGGAGTTTCATCACGACCGACGGCAAA
>CAMWGM010000177.1 GCA_947173755.1 uncultured Muribaculaceae bacterium | reverse complement strand
ATCGAATACGACGAGCCCGCGCTCGCCGACGGCGGCTTGCATTCCGGTAGGCTCGCCGACGATGGCTGCGTCGATCCGGTAGCCCTCTCCAAGAATGTGAGGCAGGAAAAGTCTCATCCCGTTCTCGCCGCCGACTTCCTCCTCGGCGGTCAGGGCAATTATGAGATTGAACGGCAACTGCTGATTTCTCACACGGGTGAAGGCTTCGAGGAGCGCCACTCCCGACGCTCCCGCGTCGTTGCTCCCGAGCCCGTAGAGACGTCCTTCGGTCAAGGTCGGTTTGTAGGGGTCGCGGGTATATGATTTCGATGGTGGCACCGTGTCATGATGCGAGTTGAGCAGAAGAGTGGGGCGCGAGGGGTCATAACCGGGCGCGACGGCATAGACATTGTTGGCGATGCGCGACGGCTGCAGACCCCGAGCCGACATCTCGTCGAAGAGTATGTCGGCGGTTGCATCCTCATGCCGCGACTGCGACGGTGTGGCGATGAGCGCCTGCAGAAGACTGACCGGTGTCATTCGTCGGGGGAGAGAGTTGTGCCTGTCTCGTTGGCAAGATTGTCGGCATGTTTTATGACCACTTTCTCTACTCCGGCTCCGATGGCGCGGAAAGCGTTGTCAAGTTTGGGGATCATGCCTTTGTTGATTGTCCCGTCAGCCTTGAGTGCGGCATAGAGAGTCGGTGTGATCTCCTTTATGAGCGAGTCGCTACGCGTGATGTCAGCCATCACTCCGGGCTGCTCGAAGCAGTAGGTTAGGGTGGTAGGCTCGATGCGTGCGGCGGCTATAGCCACTGCGGCGGCGATGGTGTCGGCGTTGCAGTTGAGAAGTGTCGCGGATCCGTCGTGGGTGATGGCGCAGAACACCGGTGTCAGGCCTGCGTCAAGAAGAGACGCCAGTGTCGATGAATTGACGCCGTCGAGAGCGATGTCGCCCACGAAGCCGTAGTCAACCGGCTTGGCCGGCCGTCGTGTGGCGCGGATGATGTCGGCATCGGCTCCCGAGAGACCGATTGCGTTGACTCCCTCGGCCTGAAGCATGCTGACGATGCGTTTGTTTACCAGCCCTGCATAGACCATGGTACAGACATCGAGAGTCTCGCGTGATGTGACGCGACGCCCTTCGATCATCACGGTCGGTATGTCGAGACGCTCGGACAGACGTGTAGCCTCCTTCCCTCCGCCGTGGATCAGGATTTTCTTCCCACCGATTCCTGCGAAGGCCCTGACGAAACGGGCGAGCGCTTCGGGATTGTCGACGATGTTGCCGCCGATCTTCACCACCGTTATCATAGCGATTCGAGCAGACGTTTGATTACGACCTGAGCCGAGATCTCGCGGTTGGCGGCCTCGGGTATCACGATACTGCGCGGCGATTCGATCACTTCGTCTGTGACGATCATGTTGCGGCGCACGGGCAGACAGTGCATGAAGTAGGCGTTGTCGGTGAGGGCCATCTTGGCCTGATCGACGGTCCAGTCGCGATCGGCCGACAGCACTTTGCCATAGTTCGGATCGGCGAAGGCCGACCAGTTTTTGGCGTAGATGAAGTCGGCACCTTCGAATGCCTTGCGCTGGTCATATTCGACGCGCGCGTTGCCGACGAATTCAGGAGCGAGTTCATATCCCTCGGGATGTGTGATGACGAAGTCAACATCGGCGGCGTTCATCCACTCGGCAAACGAGTTAGGGACAGCCTGGGGGAGTGCGCGGGGATGCGGAGCCCATGTCATCACTACTTTCGGACGCTCTTTCGTCTTATACTCCTCGATAGTGATGAGGTCGGCGAAACTCTGGAGCGGATGACG
The DNA here is from genome assembly GCA_947173755.1 of uncultured Muribaculaceae bacterium. Taxonomy (GTDB): domain Bacteria; phylum Bacteroidota; class Bacteroidia; order Bacteroidales; family Muribaculaceae; genus Duncaniella. The sequence continues at coordinate 2,448 of CAMWGM010000177.1, read as the reverse complement.
TGTGGCGGCCTCCATCGAGAATACCGGACGGCCCGAATACTTGATGAACTGGCTGATGACGCGCTCTTCATAGTCCTCGGCCTTATCTTTCAGGCCTGCGAACGAGCGCACGCCGATGATGTCGGCATATGAGCCCATCACCGGAATAGCCTCGAGTAGATGCTCGGCCTTGTCACCGTCCATGACAACTCCTCGCTCAGTCTCGAGTTTCCATGCTCCCTGATTGACATCGAGCACCATGACGTTCATGCCGAGATTCATGGCCGCCTTCTGGGTGGAGAGACGGGTGCGCAGCGACGAGTTGAAGAATATCATGAGGAGGGTCTTGTTGCGACCCAGATCGGTGTATCCGAAACGGTTGGCCTTGACCTCGAGCGCTTCCTTGACGGCGGCATCGAGCGGACCTATATCATTGACTGTTGTGAAATGACGCATTTGTCGGGTTGTTGGGGGATTAAAGGAGTGATTCGAAGGCCGAGAGGAATTCGTCGGCCTGTGCGCGGGTGAGACTCAGGGCCGGGAGCAGACGCACGGTGTGGAGGCCGGCTCCGCCGGTGAAAATCTTTTTGTCAAAGAGAAGGGCGCGACGCATGTCGGCAGCCGACCCGAAGATCTCGATGCCTATCATCAGACCGCGGCCACGCACCTCCTTGATTTTGTCGGGATGGCGTTCGGCCATCGCCTTGAGCGACTCAAGAAGGTATGTCCCGACCTCCTCGGCATTCTCGACCAGATGCTCCTGCTCCATCACGTCGAGCACGGCGATGGCGGCCGCACATGCGAGGTGATTGCCACCGAACGTAGTGCCGAGCATTCCTTTCGCGGGCTTGATGGCGGGAGAGATGAGCAGCGCTCCCATCGGGAAACCGTTGGCGATGCCTTTGGCACAGGTGATGATGTCCGGTCGGACACCGGCATACTGGTGGGCGAAGAAACGGCCCGAGCGTCCGTAGCCCGACTGGATCTCGTCGAGTATCAGCATCGTGCCGGTCTTTTTACATTCTGCGGCGAGAAGCGCGAGGAAACCGTCGTCGATCATCCTGATGCCGGCCACACCCTGGATTCCCTCGATGATGACTGCGGCAAACTCACGGCTCGCGAGCATGCGGCGGCACTCTTCGATGTCGTTGAGGGGTGCGAACTCCACATTAAGTGTCTTGTTGAAGGGAGCCTGGATCGATGGATTGTCAGTAGCGGCCACAGCACCCGAAGTGCGTCCGTGGAACGCTTTCGAGAAGGCGAGTATCTTGGCGCGTCCGGTGACGAACGATGCCAGTTTCATTGCATTCTCGTTTGCCTCCGCTCCCGAGTTGACCAGGAAGAGCTGGTAGTCGTCATAGCCTGACAGACGGCCCAGACGGTCGGCGAGCGCCTGCTGAAGGGAATTCTCGACCGAATTCGAATAGAAGCCGAGACGTCCCACCTGACGCGCGATGGCTTCGGTGTAACGGGGATGCGCGTGGCCGATCGAGATTACGGCATGGCCGCCGTAGAGATCGAGATACTCGGTGCCGTCGGCGGTGTAGACATGCGAGCCCTTGCCGCTGACAGGTTCGATGGGGTAGAGGGAATATACGTCGAAGAGAGTCATTTCAGAATCCTGAGGGTTTTAGGGAAAGTCCGGTCTTTTCGGGCAGACCGAAGATGAGGTTCATGTTCTGGACAGCCTGCCCGGAGGCTCCTTTGAGCAGATTATCGATGGCTGAGACTATGAGCAGACGGTCGCCATACTTCTCGAGCGAGAGGATGGCCTTGTTGGTGTTGACTGCCTGTTTGAGATCGACGCTCTTCTTCGAAACATGCGTGAAGGGTGCGTCGGCATAGAATTTCTCATAAAGTTCGGTGGCTTCGTCGAGCGACAGGGAGGTCTTGACCTGAACCATCGCGAAAATGCCGCGGGGGAAGTCACCCCTGACGGGCACGAAAGCGATGTCGGCCTCCCCGGGACCTCCGAGCCGGGCTATCGTACGGCGGATCTCGGCGAGATGCTGGTGGGTGAATGCCTTATAGACCGACAGGTTGTCGTTGCGCCACGAGAAATGTGTCGTCGCTCCCGGCTTCACCCCTGCTCCGGTCGAGCCGGTGACGGCCGTGACGTTGATCTCCTTACCGTCCAGTTGACCGGCGGCCGCGAGCGGAAGAAGGGCGAGTTGGATGGCCGTGGCGAAACAGCCGGGATTGGCGATGAGCGAGGCATCGGCTATTCGGTCGCGCCATGCTTCGGGGAGACCGTAGACATATCCTTCCGACTCGTCGCGGAAATCCTGGGCAAGGTCGATCACCTTCAGATGAGCGGGACGTGGATTTTCCTCCCAGAATTTTGAACTCGCTCCGTGACCCTGGCAGAGAAACACTACGTCGACACCGTCGAGGTCGAACGTGTAGGAAAAACATAGGTCGGTGTCGCCTAGCAGACCGGAGTGAACGTCAATGACATCCGCGCCGGCA
>CAMWGM010000176.1 GCA_947173755.1 uncultured Muribaculaceae bacterium | reverse complement strand
CAATAATGATGTGAATAATAGTTTTTTCATCTTTTTGTGATCTTGAGTGTTATTTTCTTTCAATCATAACAATCAGAAACCGTCAGGGGTTCACGCGATTATGGCAATGAGTATCCCGGAGAAGATGAGGACGAAGTTGCCGGCGGCGTAGGTGACGGTGTAACCCATGGCGGGGAGGGTGCTGTCGAGTGTGTCCTGAATGGCGCCGAGGGCAGCGACGGCGTTGCGGCTTCCGGCGACACATCCGAGAGTGACGGCCGCGGGGAAGCGGAAGAGGCGACGCCCGATCAGGATGGAAAGGATAAGAGGGATTGCCGTGCATGCGATGCCGACGAAGAAGAGTCCGAATCCGACTTCACGCAGTCCGGAGATGAATGACGGGCCGGCGGTGATACCGACAACGGCTATGAACATGTTGAGTCCCATATTGTCCATCACCCATATGACCTGACGGGGGATGCGGCCGAATGTCGGACGGCGGTTGCGGAGCCAACCGAAGAAGAGGCCCGAGAGGAGAGCGCCTCCGCTCGTGGAGATGGACACCGGGATGCCGTCGATCCTGACCGCAAGGGCTCCGATGAAGCAGCCGATGGCGATGGCGATCCCGAGGAACGACATATCGGTGATATCTGTCTTACGGTCGGAATAACCGATTTCGGGGACAGCCTCGGCCACATCCTGAGGGAGGCCTACGAGGGTGATGACGTCGCCGGCCTCGAGGACCGTGCGCAAACGCATGGGAAGCGCCACATTGTTGCGGGTCACACCTCTGATCATCACGCCGCGCATGAAGGGCTGGTTACGCAACTGACCGAGGGTCATGCCGTCGGCGCGCTTGCGGCTCACGGTGACGGGAAGGTTTTCGGCTGCGAAATTGAGCAGATCGTGGTCGACGACTTCGGGGCCTATCATGGCGGACTCCTCGACTACTGTCTCGCGACGACCACCTATAACTATAATGTCGCCACGGCAGATTTTCAAATCGGGTTCGGGATCGACTATCTCGCCTCTCACCCTGAGACGCTCGATGAAGAGCCGCAGACCGCGACGTTTCATCTCGTGCTCAATCTCATAGACACGCCGAGGACGGTTGAAAAACTCACATTCGGCCCTGTAGGCCCGGAATGAAATGGGACGGTTGGCGACCATGTAGCCGGGGTCGACCGTAAATTCTCCCTGATCCATTTCGGCTTCGAGTTCGCGGGTCTCGGCGATGACTTTGTCAAGGCCTCCCATGAGTTTCGGTCCGAGATTGGCCACGATCCACGCGGTGCCGATCGTGCCGAATATATATGTGACGGCATAGCAGGCGGGGATCATACCGGTCAGATACTGCAGGCGGTCCTCGGGGAGTCCGAGGCTCTTGAGGGTGTCGGAGCCGACACCGATCACGGCCGAGATTGTCTGCGAGCCTGAGAAGACACCGATGGCTGTTCCGGTGTTGTAGCCCATCAGGCGGCATAACCCGACGGTCACTCCGACACAAAGCATTCCCTCGACCACGGCAAAGAGGATCTGCTTGAGGCCTTCACCTTTGAGCGAGCGGAAGAACTGCGGACCGGCGCTATAGCCGATGGCGAAGAGGAAGAGCATGAAGAAGACCGACTTTATCGGTTCGGAAATGGGTATGCCCAACTGGCCGATGAGCACACCGACAAGGAGGGTTGCGGTCACCGGACCGAGCGAAAAAGATTTGAACTTGAGATTGCCTAACCAGAAGCCAAGGCCGATTGTGAGAAAAATCGGGATTACCTGATTTTCACGAAACAGGTCAGTGATATAGTCGAGCATAACGTGAGATGTGACGGATTACTGATAGTTTAACACACCGACATGCGATTTGTTTGCCTATCACGCGGATTTCAGGTCCGGCAAGCCATTAAGTGACACTCTTCTCAGTAATTGCGCTCGATGATGTAGGCAAGCAGAGAGAGCAGGGCTTCGCGGGCGGGAGTGTCAGGGAAAATGTCGAGCACCTTGCGGGCGCGGGCATGGAGCGAGGCGAGGGTGGCCTCGGCATATTCGATGCCGCCGTTTGTCTTGGCAAAATCTATGAGAGTGGCGATCTCGCTGTCGGTGAGTTGCTCTTTACGGACAAGTTCGCCCATCTCTTCGCTGAGCGGAAGAGCGTGGAGCAGGGGGAGGGTCACCTTGCCTTCGCGCAGGTCGTTGCCTGTGGGTTTGCCTACGGCGGGGTCGGAGAAATAGTCGAAGATATCGTCCTTGATCTGGAAACATAGTCCGAAAATGCGGGCGAATTCGCGCAGCGCCTCAAACTTCTCGCCCTCCTTGACTCCGCAACAATAGCAGCCCATCTCGACACATGAGATGAAGAGCGAGGCGGTCTTGTGGCTAATGATCTCGAAATAGGCTTCTTCGGTGAGGGTGTGATAGCGGGCGTTGTAGATCTGATCCATCTCGCCGAGCGAGAGGAGGCGTCCGAGTGAGGCGATGGTCTCGACCACACTGAAACTTTCGGTCTGCATGGCGAGTCGCAGGGAAGTCGACACGAAAAAATCGCCCACGAGGACGGCGATATGATTGTCCCAGACGGCACTGATGGTGGGCTGTCCGTGGCGGAGGTTGCTGTTGTCGACCACATCGTCGTGGATGAGCGAGGCGTTGTGGAGAATTTCTATCGAAGCGGCACCTGCAATGGCTTTCCCGTTGATTTCTCCGAGCAGACGTGCGGTCAGGAGCACCATCATGGGCCGGAGTTGCTTGCCTTTGTGGCTCAGATAACTTTCGATCACCGTGTTCATCAGCGGGTTGGCAGAGTGGAGCGACCGTCCGATGAGGGTGTTAACCTGATCGAGCGGCTCCCGAAGTGATGAGCGGATTTCATTAACCGAGGTCATTTCTGAGTTGCCTAAGCGGAGGGTGCTGATTTCAAACTGCAAAGTTACATAAAAAACTTGGAATTTTATAGTCCAGAAGAATAAGAAAGTCAAGACAGTGATTATCTTTGTGGGCTGAACAGAATCCCGTAGGTATCCCATGCCTCAATAGAGCGCGGACAACGTGCTTTCTTAGAGGAAACTTGATCATTTTTTGTAAAAGTCGATTTACTGTCAGATACAATTAGAAAAAGTTACGAGCCCAACCCAAGGGGAAGGACTCGATTTGATCTTTTTTATAGTGCAGTTGGGCGCAACCGGGCATTCCAAGTACACTTTTTGTGTTGCAAAGGTAATAATATTTATCCCAATGGAACAAATAATAAGGAGATTTTATTTGGTAAATTAACAATATTTCAGTGAATGGTATTATACCGGCCTTGTTATTTGGTTCCTTTCGGTAATATTATCCCGGTCAATGATTCAATTATAGGACGGATGACCTGTGTCTTAGCATAAAGTTTTGAAGTGGCTGTATAAATTTCACGCCACATATCCTTTACTCTGTTTTCAGATATATGACTTAGCATATAATCAACCACTGTCAGTGCCTCTCGTACTGTATGTCGGTTGGATGTACAGAATGAACCAGCCTTTCCTGATCGGATACCATTATAGAGATTTAAATCAAAAACAGGTTTGCCGTGCGCACATGCATTGCGAAGTTCCCTTATTGCAGAAAGATAGCTCTTGAATGTATTTGTCGCAGGTTCTCCGAAACGGTTGCTCACAAGTTTTTTGTCTTTATTCAATACAAGACTGTCATAAAGAATTTCAATATTTCCAAGTGTCATGTATTCTATAGTTTTCCATGCTGGTGCATACATACCTGCATACTTTTTATGATGACGTTTTATCGCATCGTTCTTTTTTATCGCATTGTAAGCGGCAGTTGGAAAATCAGTGATAAAATCGGTATTTACTACACCCGGTTCCACAAACCAAGTGGGATTATGATTATACTTATTGGATAACTCATATAACAATGCGGTACGGACAGCTATCTCTATCCTTGCCAGATAGCGGTTTAGTATATTCCGTAAATCAAAGTCAAAATAATACAATGCGACAATATCGTCAATCCTCGTTCCCGGCTGTACATCATGGTGGCGTCTGCCGTCAAGATGTGGATAGGTTATCTCAAAGGGGTGAAGATAGAAGCCAAGACGGTAATAGCCGATGTCGGAGAGAAACTCCTTCGCTTTACTCTCGTCGGAAATCTCAACTCCGTGTCGGCGCAGAATCGCTATCTGTTCATCGAGAGTGGTTGCTCTTTTGTTATAAGGTATTTTGGGACGAGGCATGCAATTTCTTAATTATTATTCCAAGTATATAAAAACTTAATTTTTAACGCCCGTAAAAATAAGGATGTCAC
>CAMWGM010000175.1 GCA_947173755.1 uncultured Muribaculaceae bacterium | reverse complement strand
GCTCTCGACTCGCTTCAAAACCGCATAGATCTCGCTCTATGGCCTAAGGCCCTCGAGGACTGTTTCGGCTTTGTAGCAGATTATCAGATGTTCGCATCCGAGGATGAACTCACCGCATCCAAAAATCCCGACAAGACAGAAGCAGATAAGATCTCACAAAAAATCGCTTCCTGGACAGGAGTGCCCGATTTCTCGAATTCACCTGAACTTCAGCCTATCGGCGAACTTTATTATTTCATAAAGAAAACCTCGGGCTACGCCCTCCAACTTGAATCAATCCTCTCCTCCATAGCCAATGGCAATGAGGAGGCTTAGAAGATAATTTATTGTTTTTTAACACATAAGGAAGAAAATTGCAAAATTTTATAGTTACTTTTGCGTTCAGACAAATGTCGCAACCTATCTAATAAAAAAGTAACTATGAAGTTCTTAAGTGTAATGCTGACATGCGCGGTCGCTGCGTGTGCGCTCTTCTTCCCTTCAAGGGCCGAAGCCCAGATCTCAAGAGGCGAATGGGAATTCAAGCCTGTCATCACCTTCACCGATAACGTATATGGTTTGGCTGCAAACCTACTTTTCGACACCGGAATTAAAAAAGCGTGGATCCCGCAGGTGGAGCAGCGTTTCGATACTCAGAAATATCTTCACACCGGTTTCGGCCACGCCAAAGTGAAATACTGGGACTGGGGTGTGCGCAACATCAAGGCCGGCTATCGCGTCACTTACATGAGCAAGACCGGCCCGCTGGGTGTGTCGTTTGCCGTCAGTTATGAAAAACGTGGTCTTCAGACCACTATGCCTGATGATTACGTCAGTGCCGGCGGACACGAGAAGATCTACTTCAACCGCCAGACCATCAATCCTGAGATAATGCTGCGGTTACGTCTCGGCAATTATATCTCTCACACCTACAATCCGCTTGTTGAAATCGGCGGCAGCTACAATTTCGCCTTCGCCTGCAAGGGCCTCTCGAAAAATGCCAAGAGTGTCAATGATGGTTTCCGCGGAGCGATCGGTATCGGCATGGGTAACACAGAGAAGCACTTCAGCATCACGATCCGCTATGAGTATGACTTCTACAATTGGTTCAACGAAAAATGGAGTCCCGACGGCGGAAAGACCCATCCCTACGAAGGCTTCAAGTCGAAAATCGGATCACTCATGTTCAGAACCTCTTTCGGTTTCTGATCACACAAATATAATATAATATAGAGATGAAAACTCTTGTTGCTGTTGCCGCATCGATGGCATTGCTGTCGATGGGTTTCCAGAGTTGTCAGTCGCTCCGTATGTCACGGGTGTCTTGTCTTAGCGCACTTTCCGACTCAACCGTAACCAAGGTCGTGGGCGATTCTCTCGGTTACATACTCGCTGATCCCGACCGCGTTACAGTTAGCCGTAAAGGAGCCGATGGTGAACTAACATTGTCTAAAGGCTCCGTGGAAACATTGAGATTCCTTATGGCCAATCCGGCCAATTATGCGTCTGATCGTCCCGTCTATGGCGTTTTCACACCTTCCCTCACATATAGATTTTATGGTATAAAGGGTCGTCAACTCAATGTTTGCTGCGACTTCAGCCTGCGGAAATTCTCTCTGGTTGATGCCGACGGCAAGCAGATCGGTCGTTATGATATGGCCGATGACGAACTTCTGCGTTTCTCGCTCGGGATCTATCCCGACGACAGTTTCCTTAACCTAATTCTTCAATCACGTCAGAAATGAAATATTTCCGTCAGTTGCTTGTGCTGATCCTTCTCGGCGCAAGTCTCTCAATGAGTGCCCGAACCATCCATTGGCTCACTTTTATCGACACAACGGATGAGAATGTGGGACAGATCGACGTCTACGGACGCGAGATCCTCTATAACCGTATCATCGGAGTGGTCAACGCCGCTCTCAAGGAGAAAGGCTATCAGACCGCTATCCATGACATCTATGGCTCGCGCTTCTCGCCCGAGGCCTGCAAAAACGAACTTGCCGCTCTCAAGGTGGCGCCCGAAGATATCGTCGTGTTCTATTACATCGGTCACGGAGGCCGATCGAAAAACGACACGGTGACATGGCCACAGATGCAATTCGGTACGAACTATGACAACAAGTTTGTGCCGCTCGAATGGGTCCACCGCACCATAAAAGGCAAGAATCCCCGTCTTGCGGTGGTGATCGGCATGTGCTGCAACAGTTATGTGGACGGTCTTTCGGCAAAGACCACTCTGCAGTTCTCGCCCAACTTCGGCAACACTTACATGAACGACGCCCAGATCGAGAATCTGGCCAAACTTTTTACCGATTATAAGGGTGACATCATTCTTTCATCGTCAACACCCGGGCAGACTTCAGGTTGCATTCTTTTCAACAATAAGGCGATAGATGCTTTCACGGGATGTCTGGTCGATGCCACCGATGGCGTGATGAACGGCCGGATCCAGCCCGACTGGAACCAGTATCTCGGAGCGGTGAAAACGCTTGTTTCCGACCGAATGAATTACTATAACGACCGCGAGCAGACAGTTCAGTTCAAGCCTACGCTCACACATGATCCCATGAGTAAGCCGGCCGCTCCTGCAAAAGAAACTCCCAAGGAAGCCTCGCGACCTGCTCCGGCACAGAACCCTGCGAACGAAAAGCCGGTTTCCAATCCAACTCCGAAACAGGAACAGTCTGACGATTCGAGCGCGGAGCGCGACGAACTGATCAACTACTTCAACGGTATGTTCAACATCCTGGCCGATTCGGGGTATAAGGATGACGAACGGATCGACGCCGCTGAAGCCTTTCTTGCCAATAACAGTGAACTGGCCAAGGTCAATGTGATCACTCTCGGTCAGGACAGCGACACTCAGGTCGGTCGGCAGTCGCTCGAGGACTTCGTGGGCCGGATAGCGACGAGTCACCTTCTTCAGGGCATCAATGTGGCCGGAATTGATGGCGGTCGCATTTATGTCAGAGAGATCTACCGCCGTTAACTTTCATCGAACAACGATAAGAAACATTTTAGAAATGAAAAAGATAATCTATCTTCTCATATTTATGATCATCGGGGCAGCCGATGCATTGGCCCAGATTCAGGATGCCGAGACAATCCGCCGGCGTGCCGCCGAGATGGTGGGCCAGATGAACGACTATATCACCTCGATGGCCGACAAAGACAAGTCGCTCAAGACACGGCAGTATTACCGTAAGAAGGCCCTCAACCTCTTCATCGGTAAAGGCGAACCCTATACAATCGATGGCAAACGCTACAAAGCCGTTTCGATGCAGACCACTTCTGTCAACCGTCCCGGTGTCAAGACCACTCCGATGGGCGATTATTTCACCCATCTCATCAATCTTGGCTATAAGGATGTAGATATCAAATCGACCGAAATCGGCCAGATCAAGGTCAGTTCGCTGAAGCGCATTTCCGATGACACTTACGAGTGTACCTGCTACATCGAGCAGGAGTTCCTGGGTTATGGAGCTGACGGCCGTCCACGCTATCACGACATCACAAAAAAGAGCGTCCAGTGTTTCATTACGGTCGAGCAGACAGTCGACGAACCCCAGTATATCGTCCAGTTAGGCAATGTCACCGCCACTGAGACACGTCGGTTATGAAACGTCTCCTGACAATTCTCATAGCGTTTATCGCCGCTGCACAGATCTTCGCGATTGACAGGGAGGATCTGAAGATGTTGAGCCGTAGGGTCGACTTCACAGTTGACGGTATCAATTACCAGATGCTCTACCGACGCATTGACGACAACAATAAGCGGCTGACTGATACGCTGATTGTGGTGAGCGGTTCGGACATTCCCTCTTCAGGGCGACTCGTTATCCCACGGAACGTCGATTTCGGAGGATCAACCTACACGGTCGGTATCATCGGTTCAGGAGCGTTCGAGGATAGAAAGGATCTCAGGGAAATTGTGCTCCCCGAGTCAATCACAGATATCCGGGGGACTGCTTTTGCCGGATGTACTGATCTCCGATCGGTCAATATTCCGGACGGAGTTACCGAACTCGGCACCTGGTGCTTCAGGGACTGCAGGAAACTTGCAGACGTCAAGATTCTATCGCCGATTTCCCGTCTCAGGGGTGTTTTTGATGATGCCGGAGTTAAGAAACTGACTCTCAGTGGCATCAGTCTCTTCAATGGTTATGCGGCATTTACCGGCTCGATGAATCTGGATGAATTAACACTCGATTCGTCCGAGGTGACGCTGAAAGATGTCCGTTCGAAACTCGTCAGGGGCAACGGTGGAAAGGTGTTTGTTGATACCAACGGTCTCCCTGAAAGTTG
>CAMWGM010000174.1 GCA_947173755.1 uncultured Muribaculaceae bacterium | reverse complement strand
CAGCCGAGTTTGCCGCTCTCGATGCGAAGGATCAGCGCGAATGTGTGATCAGCCAACTTTCCAAGGAAAATGCCACCACCTATGCTTCGCTTCCCGCAGGTGTTGCACGCCAGCTGACTCTCGACCGTGATCCCCACGGCAACGTACAGGTGTCGCTCATCGAGACAGAAAAACTGCTTTCTGAAATGGTGGGAAAACGTCTTAAGGAACTCGCCGCTGCCGGTAAATATCATGGCAAGTATGCCACCATGCATCATTTCTTCGGTTACGAAGGACGCTGTGCCGATCCCTCGAACTTCGATGCCAACTATTGCTATGCGCTCGGTTATACCGCCGCATGTCTCATCGCAGCAGGTGTCACCGGCTACATGTCGAGTCTGCGCAACCTTACTTTCGCACCGGTCAACTGGGTAGCCGGCGGTATCCCCATCACCATGATGATGAACATGGAACGCCGTCACGGTGAAATGAAGCCCGTTATCCAGAAAGCACTCGTCGACCTCGATGGTGCTCCCTTCCGCAAATTCGCTAAAGAGCGCGAGACCTGGAAGATCGACACATGCTATACCTATCCCGGTCCTATCCAGTACTTCGGTCCGGCCGAGGTTGCCGATCAGCCTTCGCTGACTCTCATTTACGAACAGAAAAACCGCAAATACTGATCTTCTGATCTGATCAATTTCATATCCTCCTCCGGCAAATTGCCGGGGGAGGGTATTTGTAAAATAGGCCCGGATGGATAGAAAGTATAATATAGAATTCTCCCCTGATTTTGCGACGGCAGTCCCGACCGTGAGACTTTTCACAATCGAGGCATCCGTGGTCAACTCGCCTACTTCCGACTCGCTGTGGCAGGTGATGGAAGATTCTGCTTCAGGGTTACGGGAACTGCTTACGCTGGGTGAAGTGAACAAACGCCCCGCGATATCAGCGACGCGGGCCGCCTATAAAGCATGCGGCAAAGATCCTAACCGCTATCGTCCCTCCGCCGATGCTCTCACACGTCGAGTAGTCAAGGGGATGGATCTTTATCGTCTGGAGACGCTAATTGACATAATCAACATCGCTTCACTTCGTTCGGGTTACTCAATCGGCTGTTTTGATGCCGACAAAATCGTTGGTGAGACTCTGACTCTCGGCATAGGTCGTGAAGGCGAACCCTATGAAGGAATAGGAAGGGGAGAACTGAATATTTCTTCCATGCCTGTGCTCCGTGATGAAATTGGAGGAATCGGAACACCTACATCCGACAACGAACGCACCAAAGTCGATCTCGGTTCACGTCGCATTCTCGTAGTCATAAATGTCTATGGTGAGGAAGAGGATCCGTCGCAGACCGTAGGTGGAATTATCAGACTTCTGGGAGAATACGCTCAGTGTGAAGATTACATTACCGATCTCTTTAAGCCATGAACCAGGTCAGACTATATTCCACTAATATCAATGGCCGCTATCTGGCCGAAGCCACCGAAGTGCTGGAAAAGGGTGGGATTATACTCTATCCTACCGATTCGGTGTACGCCCTCGGTTGCGACGCGCTCAATAATGCTGCGGTCGAACGTCTATGCAAATTGAAGGGTGTCGATCCTCGCAAGCAATCACTCTCGATAGTTTGTCGAGATCTCTCGATGGCCAGTCGATACGCGCGCATCGACAACGAAGCCTACAGGATACTCCACCGGAATTTACCCGGACCTTTCACATTCATTTTGCCTGCAGCGACAACACTCCCTAAAGTGTTCAAGGGAAGAAAGACTGTCGGGATAAGAATTCCCGCGTGCAGCATAGCGGTCGAACTCGCCAGTTCTCTCGGACACCCTTTATTGTCTGCCTCTGCCGTGACTGAAGAAGAGTTTGAAATGACTTTTCCGGAAATCGCCGACTCACATGCGGCTTTCTGCGATTTCGCCATCGAAGAGGCGGACGCGATAATCGAACCGGCTTTTACCACCGTGGTTGATCTGACCGATTCTGCCAATCCGGTCATCGTCCGTCAGGGGAGGGGCGAACTACAGTAATGCTGACGGTGATAAGAGTCACCCCTGATGCTTATGCGTCAGTATTTCCTACTACTTCACATGTATATAATTCTGTGAAGTTTTCGGAACTCAACCGCAACAAAGCTGAAGAGGTTATCTATCTGTTGTTGAATGATGAAAAAGGGAAACCTCAGTTCGGAATAACGCTCGGACTAAGAGAGAACATGCTCCTTTCACCGTTTTCGGCTCCTTTCGGGGGGGTCGAAACAGTAAAACAACGTAAGTCGGTTGCTCACTGGATTGAAGCCGCTGAGTGTGTTAAAGAATATGCAGCTGTGCGAAATTTCGCACTCAGGATCGCTTTACCTCCATCGTTTTATTCTCCGACAGATGCTCTTGACGCACAATCGCTTGCGTTTTCCTCCACCGGACTCACAAACGTGCCGGAGTATAACTATCATTTTCCTCACAATTTTCCCGATTTAAGCAGTTCGTCACGAAATAAACTTACGACGGCAAAGAAGCAAAATTTTGACATAAAAATCACAGACGAAGTCGACCGGGCATATGCCGTAATCCGGGAAAACCGTGAGGAACGTGGCTATCCGTTGCGCATGACATTGGAGCAGGTAAAGGAGACCGTTAAAGTCATTAAGGCTGATTTCTGGCTGGTGTCCCTCGGCGACGAAGATGTTGCCGCTGCCCAAATTTACCACGTTGCTCCCGGAGTGGTTCAGGTAATCTATTGGGGTGACAAGCGGAGATTTTCTGCCATGCGTCCCATGAATTTACTGGCCTGGGAGGTTGCGCGACACTATGCGGAAAAGGGTATTTTGGTTGACGTCGGCCCATCATCTTCCGACGGGGTTCCGTCATATGGTCTCTGCGATTTTAAAGAGAATATCGGGTGCGTCCTCAGTCCAAAAAATGTTTTTACATTTTTACCGGCGGCGCCTGATAATCTTTCCCGATGATGTGCGTTCGATATAATCGGTGCGAATCAGATCTTTTATCAGTGATTTGCCTTTGATGGAATTATATTCACTCAGGATAGAAGCCGGAAACGCGTTCTCTTCAGCAGTAGTAATTATCACCGCCTCTTCTCCCCACTGTAGGCTACGTCTCGACGTCACGTAAAACTCTGTCTCCGGTTTTACCATACGGGAAAGTTCTTTCTCAATTTCTTCGGGAAAAATTTTGATACCTCCCGAATTGATGACGTTGTCTCGCCGGCCGAGCCACTTGAAACTTTTCGTGCCGCAAATTTCAACTATATCATTGGTCTGCAGTGAACCGAATGAAAGTGTGGTCGAACTTATTCGGAGACATTGTTCCGCATCTGTTGAAAACTCGAATCCCGGAAGTGCCTCATACTTATCCGAACCGATTTTCCGAAGGGCTACGTGCGAGCATGTCTCGGTCATTCCATAAGTCACCCATGCTCTGGCTCCAAGACCGAACAATCTTGTTTCCATCTCCGGGGAGAGAGGAGAGCCACCGATGATGATATTATCTACTTTCCGATAAAGTCCGGTTTCAATCAATGATTCCAACTGAGAAGGTACAACAGGAATCATGGTGGCTTTTCCTGAGAAGTGGGGGAAGGGTCGGTTGGAAGATTTTTCTGTTATCAGCTTGCATCCTGCGGTCAATGCCCTGACTATCTGCATTTTTCCGGCAATATATGAAGGGGCTAGAGGAAGCAGGAGAGTGGAAAAAGAGTCTATACCGAAAAACTTATTGGTTGCACGGGCAGATGCCGACATATCCTCTTTAGATAACAGTATTTCCTTAGGCTGTCCGGTTGAGCCGGAAGTCCGGGCAACTATATATCGGGAAGGGGACACCCATTCTTCAACGAATGCTTCAGCCTCAGGAGTAAGGATCAGTTCCATTTCATAGCAGGAATTTCCCATTCGCGGTCCGGATCAAGACCTAACCGTTCCCCCTTTCGCGAAAGAGGAGAAGGAATGTTATTGAAGTAAAGTTCTCCGGTTCCCAAACCCTGGGGCATTGAAACACTATATTTCCCGAGATATCGGGCGATGGCGTTGAGACCTACATTTGACTCGAGAGCAGAAGTGGCCCACCATCCGATTTCAAGTTTTTCTGCGGCTGCAATCCAGCGGTCGGTTCCTGAAAATCCGCCGCATAATGTAGGTTTGAGAATTATATACTGCGGGCTGACTCTCTCAAGGAGTTCCTCAGCCATGTCGGGATCGACACCAATCAATTCTTCATCAAGAGCGATGGGGATAGGGGAGACCCGACACAGATTTGCCATCTCTTCCAACAGTCCCTGACGTATTGGCTGCTCAATAGAATGAAT
>CAMWGM010000173.1 GCA_947173755.1 uncultured Muribaculaceae bacterium | reverse complement strand
TTTCTGTGCCATGATTGGTTAATGTCTGAAATGCCCTGAGTCAGCCAACCGATGCAGGAAGTCTTAAATAGATTTAAAGAGCCGGCAGGAGCGTCGGTCAGGCCTTACTTCAGGGAGAAAATTTTTGCAAAGATAGCGAAATTTTCATAAATTTGCACCATAAACGGATGGTCAAAATCATCATGAAGGGTTTTTGACCATATTATTATACTTACCTACACATCTTTCCCATATCTCCCGAAAAATCTGATGAAATATATAGGCGCACACGTTTCGGCCGAGGAGGGGGTTTCCCAGGCTCCTCTTAACGCTTCGGCCATCGGCGCGAAATCATTCGCACTCTTCACCCGTAATCCTGCACGCTGGCGTTCGAAGTCACTCACGGCAAAGGAAATTAACGCGTTCAAGGAAAATTGTGCCAATCTGGGCTATGATGCGAATGTCATCCTTCCTCACGATTCCTATCTGATCAATCTCGGCTCACCCGACCCGGAGAAACTCGCGAAGAGCCGCGAGGCTTTTATGGATGAGCTCGTCCGCTGCAGCCAGTTGGGTCTGAAGATGCTCAATTTTCATCCGGGTTCCCACCTGAAGATGCTCGACGAGAACGAATGTCTTGATCTGATTGCCGAAAGCCTCAACCTGCTTCTCGACGAGACGGAAGGAGTGAAGGCGGTTATAGAAAACACCGCAGGTCAAGGCTCAAACCTCGGATATAACTTTGCGCAGATAGCGAGGATAATCGATGGTGTAAAGGACAAAAGCCGGGTGGGCGTATGCATTGATACATGTCACACCTATACATCCGGATACGATCTTGCCACTCCCGAAGGCTATGCTGCTACATGGGATGAATTTGACCGCGTGATAGGATTCAGGTATCTCTGTGGCATGCATCTCAACGATACCCTGAAACCGCTCGGGAGCCATGTAGACCGTCACGCCCCGATCGGCACCGGCCTCCTCGGTCCCGATTTCTGGCGTATGCTTATGCAGGATCCCCGGTTTGACAACATCCCTCTAATTCTCGAGACCCCCGACCCCGACCTCTGGCCCGCTGAGATCGCAATGCTCAATGCGCTCGCCGAGGGCACCGAATGAAAAACTTCTGTTTATAATCTTCATACCTATAATTCTTTCCTAAACCACACTAAGAAAAACTATGCAACCGGTACACCCAAAGCCCGATCTGTCATTCTGGCGACTCTGGAACCTTTCGTTTGGTTTCTTCGGCGTTCAGATTGCCTATGCACTCCAGAGCGCGAATATCTCACGTATCTTCGCTACTCTCGGAGCCGACCCCCATTCACTCAGTTATTTCTGGATTCTCCCCCCGCTGATGGGCATCGTTGTCCAGCCTTTCGTCGGAGCCGCCTCCGACCGTACATGGAACCGCTTCGGACGTCGTCTTCCCTACCTTCTTCTCGGAGCAGCGATTGCCGTCATCGTGATGTGTCTTCTTCCTAACGCAGGTTCATTCGGTCTTTCGGTAAGCGGTGCAATGGTTTTCGGATTTATCGCCCTCATGTTCCTCGACACTTCGATCAACATGGCCATGCAACCTTTCAAAATGCTTGTAGGCGATAATGTGAATGAAAAACAGAAGGGCCTTGCATACTCGATCCAGTCGTTCCTCTGCAATGCCGGTTCATTGGTAGGTTACCTTGCTCCTATCACCCTTACTGCCATCGGCATCTCAAATCTTGCTCCTCAGGGCCAGGTGCCTGACACCGTGACCTATTCCTTCTATATCGGTGCCTTTATCCTTGTGCTTTGCGTCATCTACTCCTTTATCTTCATACGTGAGATGCCTCCGAAGGAATATGCGGAATTCCACGGTATCAAAGAAGAGGTTAAAGAAGAGAAACGTGAGGGAATGCTCAAACTTCTCGTGAAAGCCCCCAAGACATTCTGGACTGTGGGCCTCGTACAATTCTTCTGCTGGTCGGCGTTCATGTATATGTGGACTTACACTCCCGGTGCGATTGCCAGCACAGTCTGGGGAACAACAGACGTTTCATCTGCCGCCTATCAGGCTGCAGGCAACTGGGTAGGTGTCCTGTTTGCTGTTCAGGCAGTCGGCTCTGTTGTGTGGGCAGTGTTTATCCCCCGTTTCAAAAGTCACAAGGCTATCTATTCCTTGTCGCTGCTTCTCGGAGGTCTCGGCTTTATATCGATTCTGTTCATAACCAATCAGTATCTCCTCTTCATCAGTTATCTGCTGATCGGTTGCGCCTGGGCCGCCATGCTCGCGATGCCTTTCACCATTCTCACCAATTCTATCTCCGGCAAGAATATGGGCACTTATCTCGGCTTGTTCAACGGAACTATCTGCCTGCCCCAGATCGTGGCTGCTGCTCTTGGCGGTGTGATCCTGACTTGCTTCGGCGGACTTCAGGTGTGGATGCTCGTCCTCGCAGGTATACTTCTGATAGTCGGCAGCCTTTCTGTAAATCTGATCAAAGAAACATACGCCGAGG
Organism: uncultured Muribaculaceae bacterium; assembly: GCA_947173755.1. GTDB lineage: Bacteria > Bacteroidota > Bacteroidia > Bacteroidales > Muribaculaceae > Duncaniella. The sequence continues at coordinate 1,849 of CAMWGM010000173.1, read as the reverse complement.
AATAATCCTTGAACATATACTCCATAAAAAAGGCTCCCGCTCGGGAGCCTTTTTTATGATGGATAATTCAGCCTGAATTACTTGGGAAGGTTGAATGCGCGTGTCATTTCCTTCATCTGCTCTTCGGTCATGCCGTCGGGATGGAATCCCATATTCTTGGCAGCAATGAAGATGAGGGCGGACTTATTGAGAACGTCAACCTGATCGAAGGCTGCCATGATGTCGTTTTCGACAGCGAAGACTCCGTGTTTCTCCCAGAGGGTGACATCGTAGTCGCCGAGTTCGCGGATGGTAGATTCTGCGAGTTCATTAGAGCCGGGGAGCTGGTAGGGGATGATGCCGAGACCGCGCGGACAGAAGGCTTTGGTTTCGGGAATCATGCTCCAGAGCAGATTTGTGGCAACATCCTTGTCAAGATATTTCTGGCAGTGGCTCATCGCAACGAGTTCGATGGGATGAGTGTGAAGTGATGCCTTGTAGGTGCTTCCCTTTCCGATCAGGTAGTTGTGGACGGCGAGGTGGGAGGGAAGTTCCGAGGTGGGCTTCACGGGATCGTCGGCGATGATTTCATAGTGTGCGCAATCATCAGTGATGCGGATCACCGAACCGTTCTGCATAGGCCAGCGGGCGAGGTCGCGCATGCGTTTATTGGTACCCTTGCAGAAGAAATAGCAACCCTTGAGGTTGGGAAGAGTAAGACCGATGGGTGTCGCGGGAGCGATAGCGGGCATTGCGCGGATAGCGTCGTCGACATGCTCAGTGATATTGACAGTGATGTTGCCGCCATTGCGTTCGGCCCATCCTTTTTCCCAGAGATATCCGGCCACTTCGGCCACCTGCTCCACTTCGTGTGCGAGAGCAGGACGATTATCGAGAATAGACATGATAATGAATGATGATAGATTGAAAATATGTATGTTTTGCTATTTTTCAGATTAGTTGCGGGAGGAAACAACTTACGATCAGAACGACGATGCCGACCACAAGAACCGTGATGGTCTTGGGGGAGCAGCCTTTCCATTCCTTGAGTATGATACCCCAGACATTCGAGAACACGACATTGAGAGCCATGAGGATACAGAATGAAAGGGTCATGAGCGTAGGCGAGGAGGTCAGAAATCCTTTGCCGAGGGCAAGTCCGAAGAACTGGCTGTACCACAATGCTCCGGCGACAAGACAGAAAAAGATATTGTTGACCATGACCGCTCCTTTCGAGTAGTCTCCCCAGGTTTTGTTGCGCGAATTCTGATAGAAACAGTAAACGGCATTTGTTACAAATCCGCCGAGTGTCACGAGGAATGTGGCCGGAAGGGTCTTGTAGATGTCGGGAGTGAGTGATCCGAAATTGATGCCGGAACCGAATTCAAGACCTACATTGAAGCAACCGCTCATGAAACCGGCAAGCAGTGCGATGGTGATTCCTTTCGGGAAGTTGAAGTCCTTGACGGCGGCTTTCTTTTCCTCTTCGCTGAGTGAAGAGGCTTTCATCGAACCGGCGACACCGATAATTGCTATACCGATCAGGGTGACAACCACGCCGAGGATTACCGCGAAGGTGAGTTGCGAGAGGGGATCATTCTCCGGGAAGAAGATCTGCAGAAGCACCGGGCCCATGATGGTTCCGAGTCCTGCACATGTTCCAAGTGCTATCGATTGGCCGAGTGCCACGCCGAGATAGCGCATAGACAGTCCGAAAGTCAGACCTCCTACTCCCCACAGAACGCCGAACAGGATGGTCATCCAGATGTTGAAAGCCTGGGATGCGGTGAAGAGTTCGCAAAGGGAATGCCCGGCAGGAACGGCGAGAAGAGCGCCGAGGAAGGGAAGAAGCTGTCTCTAATACACATCA
>CAMWGM010000172.1 GCA_947173755.1 uncultured Muribaculaceae bacterium | reverse complement strand
TGCTGGGTCCGAGGGCTGCGCTCATCCTTAATGCCATCAAACACCTCGCAGGGATCGACCATAGTGTCAAACTCATTCCTCAGGCCATGATCGAGCCGATTCAGAACACCAAGATCAACTATCTCCGCAGCCGGAACCCCCGTCTGCATACCGATGAGGTTCTGGTTGCTCTCTCGGTGCTGAGCACTCACGATGAGGCGTGCCTTCGGGCGCTCCAGTGTCTGCCCCAACTTAACGGTTGTCAGGTTCATTCAACCGTGATGCTCGGCGAAGTGGATCACAAGATTTTCAAGAAACTCGGCGTAGGTCTGACCTGCGATCCTGCCAAGAAACCGGGTAAGAAATAACCGATTTCCATCAAAATTTTAACCCGCCGGTTTCCATCTGTTTCGGAAACCGGCGGGTTAACTGTATACGGTTTTATCAGAATTTCATAAGGAGAATGACGTTCAGAGAGTCTGCCGTGAGAACGAGAAATTGATCTTGGCGTTGGCGAGATCGAGGAGCGTCATGACAGGCTCCGTGACGTAAGGAGCGATAGAAGAGAGTGTCTGAGCGGTCGATTGCGAAGAATAGCCGTAGTAATAATACATCATGTAGTTGTTCGACGTCTGAGACGACTGATAGAACGATGCAAGTACGGGGCAAATCACAAATTCAGTGTCCTCCTGCTTGACTTCATCCTTCGAAAGAAGATCTACGATATAGTCGCGCATCGATGCAAAGGTGTAACTCTTGGTGGCTGAAGAGTATGAAGCATAGAATGAAGTGACATTGTCGGGCAACTTCATTCCGTTGAAAAATGCGTCTTTCTCCGACTTTTTCACCAGGAGCACATAGGGGGGAGGCATGAGTCCGTAATCGTTGGTGATGTCGACTGCCGGGATGTCGAGCGAAAGCGAATTGACGATGGCCAGTTCGCCGGCCTGCTCGCGGTAACGTCTGATGATTTCCTTTGCCGGGAACTCGAATTCCACGTCATATCCTATAGGTCCTACCAGGATTGCCTCACCGTTACGGGCACGCTCTTCAAGAGATGATGCCATAGTGTAGGAAATGTCGTTGTTGGTTATCACCTCGGGAGTCACGCCCATGTATGTTCCGACATGATAAACCGTGGTATCACGGGGATTTTTCTCGTCGGCGATGGGATGGATGGAGTGATAATAGACATTGATGACGTTTGAGGAGATGCGGGTGACACGGCCTTCGCCGAACGAGTTGGCGATGTAGAGACCGGGGAAGAATTTGGCGAAAGCCTCAGGCGTTGCAAACGTCTGAGGGTGGTTGATATACTCGTTATAGAGGTCTACACCGAGACTGGTGGGAAGTTTCACGCCGATACTCTTGAGCAGGTAGCCGTTGGCATCCGCGCTGATGGTGGCGCCGTCAAGAAGAGCCGAGTAGGTCGTCGAACCGTAGATGACCGAGGGGTCGTAATAGTCCTTGGGGTCGAATGTGGAATAGATCGGGGTTGTTAACTGGCGGGTGAGAGGATAGACGCGCAGACCCATAGGAGTGATAGAGTCACCTGCGAAACCTCCTGCCGTCATTGTGAGCATCAGTTTTACAGAGTCGATATATTCCGGTTTGACGCGGATTGTGTCGAGAGTGGCAGCGGGCATATACTGGCACACAATCTCCGACGAGAATGCTCCATAGCCGTCGGCATGCAGCGAACCGAGCAACTGCATCACGGTGCGCGATTCGAGGCGGGGGTTGGGGATCGACTTACCGGTGACGGTGAATGTGGAGTCGATGACGATTTCCACCTGTCCCTCGACCAGCGAACTTCCCGACTGGAGTGAATCCTCGCAGGAGTTAAGAGTCACGCTGGCGAGAATGGCCAGGAATATGTAGAAGAGATGTTTCATTGCACCTTAAGGCAATAAGATATATGACAATGTTGCAAATTGACAGTTGGGGTGGGGTCAGTCGGCATCTTCGCCCATGCTGCCTGACACGAGAGAGGCATAGAAATCGCGGTTGCGTGCCTTACGCTGATCGTCGGCCACATAGGGGAGGAACGGCTTGCCGGACGCTTTGGCATAATCAAGAATCTCCGGATCTACTCCTTCTGCCACCTCCATGATGACGTCGGCATAGTCGATTGCGCTTTTGTAGAGGGCTACGGTGTCGATGGGTGCCTCGGCAAGAATTCCGAGCTGCTCATCCGTTATGCCGTCCATGCGCAGTTTCTCGACCATGCGTGCGTCGAGGGTTCCTTCGAATTTATCGGGGTGAAGTGAAAGCACGATCTTCGACGACTTGAATGCGGGATCATCCTCATACTTCGAGCGGAGATAGAGAGGGGTGAGGAGCGAGATCCAGCCGGTGCATTGAACGACGGCCGGCGGCCAGCGGAGTTTCTTGACGGTCTCGATGACTCCGGTGGTGAAGAAGATGATGCGCTCATCGTTGTCCTCCTGGCATTCTTCGGTCTCGAGGCCTTTTTCGGGGGTGGGATGAAAGTAATCGTCGTTGTCGATGAAGTAGACCTGCATGCGCGAGGGCAGGAGTGTGGCGACCTTGATGATGAGAGGATGGTCGGTATCGTCGATGACGATATTGATGCCGGAAAGACGGATCACCTCATGCAACTGATTGCGACGCTCGTTGATGGAGTTATACTTGGGTGTGAAAATGCGCACCTCAAGTTTCTTGCCGTGGATTTCCTGGGGGATGTCACGACCGAGCACCGACATGGGACTGTCAGGGAGATAAGGCGCGACTTCCTGAGAGATGAATAATATTTTTTTTGCCTCCATAGAGAAACTTTAGAAAATTGCGGGTTATGAAGATGAGGAGAGGTGCGGTGCCCACCGACGTTGCAGGGCTCAGAGGCACGCATTCCGCAATTGACTGCAAAGTTACGAAATTTTTTCGGAATATCCTAATTTTGAGAAGGACTACTGTAAACGTGAGACCCACGGAGCGGTTGAAAAACAGGCTTCATTAACGGTTTTCCGTAGGGCCGTGACCGATCTCCCCGTCAGATGTTGTCTCAGTCGGCGCAAGGCGTTTTTAACAGCCGTAGGGTAGCGGATTTCCCTTTTTTTGCTTATCTTTGCGGAAAAATCGGACAGAAAAATGAACATCTTGCTTTTAGGGCTCTACAGAGTATATCAGATCTGCATAATGGCTCCGATAATTCTGGTCGTAACCATCCTCACGGCGGTTGTCACCGTCATCGGTTCGGCGTGCGGCTTTGGAAAATGGTGGGGATATTACCCGGAGATACTCTGGGCACGGTTGTTCTGCTGGCTTTCATTCGTAACTGTAAGCGTAAGCGGGCGCGAGAACATAGATCCCGAAACTTCATACGTATTCGTGGCCAATCATCAGGGCGCGTTCGATATCTTTACGGTCTATGGCTGGCTTGGTCACTCTTTCCGATGGATGATGAAGATAGGGCTGCGTAAGATTCCTTTTGTCGGGTGGGCATGCAAGTGGTCTGGTCAGATTTTTGTTGACAACAGCAATCCTGCAGCTACCCGGAAAACGATGGAGGCCGCCGAACGTCAGTTGCGCGGAGGTATGTCGCTTGTCGTTTTCCCGGAAGGGGCGCGCACGCTCGACGGACGTATCCACAGCTTCAAGAAGGGTGCCTATCGTCTGGCTGTGGAGTTCGGATTGCCTGTAGTTCCGCTGACGATTGACGGTGTCTACAATGTTATGCCACGCACTGCCATGCTACCACGGCCGGGCCACATCAAACTAACCATTCACAAACCTATTCACCCGACAACCGACGGACATGATCTGCCGATGCTGATGAAGGAATCATTCGAGGCCATATCGTCGGCTCTGCCGGAGGCAAACCGCGCTCCCGCGACGGGAGCCACCCCGGCTGACTGATTCAGGGTGAGCAGCGCAGTGTCATTCTTTATCGAGCCATTTCTCACATAGCGCTTTATAAGCCGCAGTGGTTTTGAAACTTTCGATTTCATTATTCAGCCGTTCAAGAAGCCGCGGGTTATTCTTGGCGACCGCCCATGCCTGAAACTGATTGAGGGAAATGCCCGTCGAAATACAAAGGTCGGGATAATCCTGAGCCATGTGGCGTGCGACCGCTTCGTTGACTACGGCACGTTCAATCTCGCCTTTGGCTACGAGCAGACACAACTGCTCAGAAGTGTAGGAATGCGAATCTTCAATGAGGATAGTGTCACCGATCTCGCGCTCGAGGTTTTCGAGACGTTCCACGGCCGGAGATCCCGAAGGCGCCCACACTTTTTTACCGGCCAGACCGAGTGGCGAAGTGACGGCCGAATCACACGAAACGAGCACCTGACGATCCGTGTAGACAGGCACCGTGAAGTCGACACTCTGGCGCTGAGCCTTGGTCATGGCGATGTCGCTGATGACCACATTATATG
>CAMWGM010000171.1 GCA_947173755.1 uncultured Muribaculaceae bacterium | reverse complement strand
GTGGTAGCCAATGAAGCCTATAACGACTTTGCGAAGGCCTTGCAGAACGAATTGAGAGAGGATTGTGGCGTTGATTTTGGCAATCGTATTAAACCTAAACGCAACCGAATTGCTGTTACCTATCGTAAGGGATTCGAGACGGATGCGCGGTTCCTTGAAATTTGGGAGAAGTTAAAAATTCGAACGACCTATCGTGTCAAATACAATACGGAAGACCTGATTCGAAACGCTGGGCGGGCGATTAGAAACTTGCCTAAAATAGAGAAACCGTCGGTTCACTCGATTAAAAACGAAGTGGTCATTACCGGTTCGGGTGTTGTGGCTCAATATAAAGGCGATAGAATATCGATCGGTCAATCGGATTATGTCATTCCCGATATACTCGGATATATCCAGCGGCATACCGAGTTGACACGCAGTACCATAATGCGTATTATCACTGAATCCGGGCGCATAGATGATTTGGCAGTCAATCCGCAGTTGTTCATGGATTTGGCGATTGCCGCCATCAAACGCGAACTTCACGAAATGATGATTGATGGTATAGAATATCGCAGGCTGGGTGATTGTACCTATGAAATGAGATTGTTTGAGGATTGGGAAACCTATAAGGATGAAGATACATTCGAAGTATCGGAAAAGGATAAGAAAATTTACGATTATTTGATTGATGAGGAGAGAGGACGGGGTCACTGATTGATGAGTTTCACCGCCTTGCACCATCCGGCATAGAGAGCGGCCTTTTTCTCGGGATCGTCGACCGGAATGATCAGATCGTTGTGCTTGCGCATCGAGGCGACTTCGTCGAGGTCGTTCCAGACGCCGCGTGCGAGACAGTTCATCAGCACTGCACCATAAGCCGAAGCCTCTTCGATCTCCGCGCGATTTACCGGTACACCCAGCATATCGGCCTGGAACTGCATGAGGTAATTGTTTTTGGTGGGACCACCATCCACACGGAGTTCCGACAGGCTCACATGATTGCCCGAAGTCCTGGTTTCGACAAGATCTTTGATCTGATAGGCTATGGCATCAAGTGCCGCACGGCACACCTGTCCTTTACCTGTGGCGAGTGTCATTCCTACGATCGCAGCCTTAGCCTCGGAGTTCCACCAGGGTGCGCCGAGTCCGGCAAATGCGGGCACGAAGTAAACTCCGCCTGTATCAGGGACACTCAGTGCAAACTTCTCGACTTCCGACGATGAATTGATGAGTTCAAGTTTGTCAGCGAGCCATTTGATGGTTGCGCCGGTGCAGTGGATATTTCCTTCGAAAGCATAGTAAACACGGCCGAGGGCTGCGAAACCGATTGATGTAACGAGACCCGCGGGAGCGGCGAGAGCGTCGGTGCCGATATTTACCATTACAGACGATCCTGTTCCGTAGGTAGCTTTACCCATACCGGGACGGAAACACATCTGTCCGACGAGTGCGCCGTGAGAGTCACCGATCGCGCCATAGATGGAGATTTCTTTTTTAAAGAGTCCCTCGATGGTGGTGTTGCCGAAGAACGAATCGGAAGGTTTGGCCTCGGGGAGCATGGAGGCCGGGATGCCGAAGATGTCGAGCAACTCCTTGTCCCAGGCGAGAGTGTGGATGTTGAAGAGGAGAGTGCGGGATGCGTTGGTATAATCGCAGGCATGTACTTGTCCTCCGGTAAGTTTCCAGATCAGCCATGACTCAATGGTACCCATCAGCAGGTTTCCTTCCTCTGCAAGTTTGGAGGCGCCCTCCACATTGTCGAGGATCCACTTCACACCCGTTGCCGAGAAATAGGGATCGATCATCAGGCCGCGCTTGGCGCGGACTGTTTCCTCATAACCTGCTTTTTGCAACGTTGCGCAGAGTTCCGCACCGCGCTGACACTGCCAAACGACGGCATTGTAGACAGGTTCGCCGGTCAGTCGGTTCCATACGACAACGGTTTCACGCTGGTTGGTGATAGTTAGCGAATATTCGCAGTCCTCCTCGATACCCACAGCCTCCATGAGCATCCTGATACCCTTGACCGTATTCTGATAGATTTCGGTCGGATCATGTTCTACCCAGCCGTGGCGCGGATAATACTGGCGATGTTCGACGTTAACGCGGTCGAGCAGTTTGCAGTCGGACGAGAACAGCATGGCTTTAGTTGCCGATGTGCTCTGGTCGATCGCTATGATTTTGTGATTCATGGAAAATTTGATTGTAAGGTGAATTGAGGGAAAGGTTATTTCTGAAGCATCTCGAGAGCCGCTTTCTCGATGCCTTCGGCATTCATGCCGTAATAGGCGAAAATTTCCTTGGAATTGCCGTGGATGACATCCTCGTCGGGAATACCGATCACTTTTACAGGCACCGGATTCTCTGCGATAGTCTCGAGGACGGCTCCTCCGAGTCCTCCGAACTTGCTGTGTTCTTCGACAGTGATGATCTTGCCGGTTTCGGCAGCGGCTTTCAGCACCGCTTCCTTATCGAGCGGTTTAACGAATGCCATGTCGAGCACACGGGCCTTAACGCCTTTCTCGCGCAGATTCAGACCGGCTTGGTATGCATGATAAACCGTCTCACCGGTTGCGATGATCGTGATATCGTCTCCCTCAAGAAGAGTGTTGGCTTTTCCAAACTCAAATTTGAAGTCGTCATTCTCATAGACATCGGGAACGTCGGCACGTCCGACTCTGACATAGACCGGCTCCTTGCAGTCTACCAGCATCTCGACCAGACGGCGTGTCTGACGGGCATCACAAGGAAGTACGACATTCATACCGGGGAACGTGCGGAGCACGGCGATGTCGTGAAGACTGTGATGTGTCGCTCCGAGAGCCCCGTAAGCTACACCACCGCTTACACCAAGGATCTTGACATTGGTACGGTTGTAAGCCACGTCTACCTTCACCTGCTCAAGACTTCTCGCAACGTAGAAGCAAGCCGGTCCGCAAACATAAGCCTTCTTCCCGCACATCGCAAGCCCGGCCGAGATACCGACCGCATTTTGCTCGGCAATACCGCATTCAACAAACTGTTCGGGAAGTTCGGTGGCGAAATCGCCGAGTGTGACCGAGCCACGAGCATCGGTTGTAACGACTACAATATCTTTGTCTTTGCGTGCAAATTCAAGCAGAGTCTCTGTAAATGCTTTTCTACAGGCTTTCATAGTTCCTTAAAGTTCGTTGATTCGACATTCAATCTCGCTGATGGCAGTCTTATACTGCTCTTCATTGGGCACACCGTGATGCCATTTGGCTACATTTTCCATGAATGAAACACCTTTGCCCTTGGTTGTCTCCGAGATAAACAGGTGAGGTTTACCGTTGTTGAAATCGATATTCCTGAACGCTTCGTCGAGGTCTGCCACGCTGTCGCCGTTCACGGTCTTGACATCCCATCCGAAGGATGACCAGCGTTCAGTGATATTTTCGAGCGCCATCACATCTTCAGTGTTTCCGCTGATCTGCAGGTGATTGCGGTCGATGATAGCAACGAGGTTGTCGAGTTTATACTGATTGGCTGCCATAGCGGCTTCATAGATCGAGCCTTCTCCCTGCTCACCGTCGCCCATCAGAACATAGGTCTTGTAGTCACGGTTATCCTTCTTGGCTGCGATAGCCATTCCGACACCGATCGAGAGTCCGTGTCCGAGTGCGCCCGACGATACTTCGATACCGGGAACTTCGATTGTGGGGTGTCCCGAAAGTATCGAACCGAATTTACCGAGGGTATCTGTAACATCCTTCGAAATATATCCTTTCGCTTCAAGAGTCACATAGAGCGCCTCCACGCAGTGACCCTTGCTGAGAATGAAGCGATCGCGGTCAGGATCCTTGGGTTTCGCAGGATCGACATTAAGAATGTCGAAATAGAGAGCCGTAAGAACGTTGAGACAGGAAAGGTCGCCTCCGATATGTCCCGCTTTCGCGTTGTAGACGATTTCGAGCAGGCGTTTGCGGTTGATTTCTGCCTGCTTTGTCAGTTCATGAGTATTCATATTCGAAATAACAGTTATTTCAATATTTAAGGTATCAAAGACACAGAAGAAAGAGCGAGAAACATGTTCTCGCCGCTATACTTCTGCCTACAAAGGTAATTAAAACGAAGCGAAAATGCAAAATAAATTTTTACAAATAGTTATTGTTGCATTAATTTTCACCCTACGCTCACAAAAACGGTTCGATATGATTGATAGCCTTCGAAAATCCTGTTACTTTATAATAATATGTGTAGTATCCCAAGAAAAATTATATCTGATATTATAATTCTTACTTTAAAATTATGTCGGAAAACGTTTTTTTTGTAAATTCGCACTTTATTGGCAAACGAAAATGGAGAACTACGATCAACTTATCGACAGCAGGGCACAGGAAGTGTTTGACGCCATGCGCCCCAGAGTGAATGATGCGCAGATGGACGCTATGCACAGGGC
>CAMWGM010000170.1 GCA_947173755.1 uncultured Muribaculaceae bacterium | reverse complement strand
CCCGAGGCGACGCTGAAAGATGTCCGTTCGAAAACCGGCAGGGGCAACGGTGGAAAGGTGTTTGTTGATACCAACGGTCTCCCTGAAAGTTGGAAGGTAGGCAACCGGATAGCAACTCTAATCATCTCGGATGCCGATGCGGTATATGACCCGTGGACTACCGGCAAGAAACTCAACTTTGCTTCTTCCTGCACTGTCTATGTCCCCGATAATCTCGTAAATGATTTTAAGCGACACCCTTCCTGGAAAATATTTAAGGAAATCAAACCTCTCTCAAAGTTATGAAAAGACTTTTTTCGGTAATTTTCGTATTTTTTCTTCTGATATCGACTGTAAGGGGCGCTGATTTCACTGTCGACGGTATTTGTTATTCTATACTTAAGAATAACTGTCTCGGTGTGGCCGAAGGATCCGTTATCCCATCATCCGGCATTCTCGCAGTTCCGCGCGCTGTCGATTTCGGGGGTAGTTCCTATACGGTCACTTCCATCGACTCTGATGCATTCAGGGGAAGGAAAGATCTGAAAGAGATTAAGTTGCCACCCACTATCACATCGATAGGCAGCGCGGCATTCAACGGTTGTTCATCTCTTTCCAAAATCAATCTTCCCGAGGGTGTCAGAATGATTGAAGGCTGGACCTTCCGCGGTTGTGACAGACTGAAGTCTCTCGTCCTACCAAACTCCGTTGAAGAACTTGAGGTGCACGTGGCCGACAGATCAGGACTGAAGGATCTGACCCTCGGGACCGGACTGAAATATCTCAACGGTCAGAAAGCCTTCGCTTACGGACATAAACTTGATCTGTTGACTGTCAATGCTCCCGAATGTACTGTGAGGGAACTTAATTGTCAGACCGTGGTTGACAATGGCGAACAGATCTTTTTTGAGGCAGGGAGCATGTCAATTTCCACTCAGATCCGGACTCTCGTGCTCCGGGGCGCTACACAGGTGTTCGAACCATGGATAGATGGGAAAGTCTGCAAGTTCGCCTCCTCATGCACTGTCTATGTTCCCGATGCTCTTCTGTCTTCATTCCGGGCCGATCCGTCATGGATGTCGTTCAAGGCAATACTGCCGTTATCAAAATACAAGAAATGAAAACAATCCGCGGTCGGCTCAACGCTTTCGTGCCTTTAGCGCTTGGCGTCATTCTCTCTGCCTCAGCATTGGTGAGCGATGAAGACCTGACAACCAGATGTCAGGAGGGTGTGTCGCGCGTTGTCGGCAATCTAGACGTCATTTCCTCTGCAAGCAACGACACTGCGGTGCGCCGCTACTTTTCCGCTCAGACCCGCGAAATGTTTACTTCGGCCGAGTGGGCGGACGATGGAGAGGCGGTTGCCATAGTTGACCCCTCCGGAGAGCGACACATGACTCTCTCGGATTTCCTTGGCTACATCGACGGCCGCAGTGACAGCATCCCGTGCGTCCTCGGTGTCGAGATCCCTGTTTCTTCCGGTGACAGCATCGGGACAGACTCGATTCTTTCGGCCGCTATGCTCCCGGCGGCTGTCATGAACTGTGAGGGTCTCATCATCAGTGCACCCGATTCCTGCAGAATGCTGCCCGTCTGCTGGGATATGACGATCCGTGGTGCTGTAGCAGTCCCGAAGTTCGGGAGAATGACGGTAGAGATGAAACCCGTCATCAATATAGAAACCGTAGAAAGATACGACACCATCAATCATAGGATATTTCCTGTGTTCCGTCATTCAAATATATTGAAATGAAAAAATTTATCCTCTCCTTGCTCGCGGCCCTTTTCTGTTTTGCCGCAGATGCGCAGTTGCCCGATATTACACAGGAAATCTATAAGGAACGTGTAGCTCTGATGGACGAATTCATGCAGCGGTTCAACAGCCGCGACAGTATCAGTGAGACTTCCGACAGTCTGACTCGTCAGCAATCGATCGTCACTATCCTCCGGCTTTTCAACCTTTCGAATTTCTCATCCCCCGAAGATCCGATGCTCACCGCAGCCACTGAGTTTGCTTCGGCTGCAGTAGACAGTTGTGTTTTCATCAGTTATCCCGATTCGGCATGGACCGCTTTCGCAACATGCCACGGCATTTACCGCAAACAACCGGTCACTTTTGTCCTCGAACTCAAGGTTGCCCGGAGAGGACCGGACATGTACAAGTGGGTTATTTCGGGCGTCGAAGGAGAACTTTTTTCACTCCCTCCGATTGACACCGGAAAAGGTTTTTATATCTTCCCGGACTCTCACGAGACCAATTTCATGGCGCTCAGCGATCTGACAGATTCGCATACAGAGAGCATCCGTCTTTATGCCGACCCATCGGTCACAATCGACCCTCTTTCGGCGTTTTTTGCGATGGTATATGGTGGCCAACTCAAGATCGATCATGTCAAGCCGCTCGAATTCCGGTTCAGGCAGGTCCCGGGGTGGGAATTCACAGTGCGCCAGTTCGAGCGTGACAATCTTAACTCAGGATGGCTCATCGATGCCATCGAAAAATTATAGTCAATAGTTATATGCGACATCTTTTTCTTTCTTTCCTTACCATACTCACTGCTCTCTGGGTCAATGGCGCGGAGAAGGATCCCGTGGCCACAGTCAGCACCTATCAACGACTCCTCAACGGATATCTCGGCGACGACGATATAGAGATGCGTGAGGAGATTGACCAACTTCTGCGCGGCGGCCAGAATAAATGCTATATCTCCAACATGATCGGCAATGCCGTTGCAAAGGAACGAAATCTCAGCATCGACCGTCTGCACAGCGACACTTATCACAACCATCTCGAGCAGTGGCACAAGAACGGTGTGCTCGACAAAGTGGATTTCTCGAATATCTCCTGGCTAAAGGACTGGGAGGAGCCGCGTCTGAACATAGGAAATCAGATGCCTGTGAAGTTTGTCTCGGCCAACGTCTCAACTACCGGCTCGCGACCTTTCAATTGCTCGGATCTCTTTTTTGTTCAGAACGACAAGATCGTTAGCATCGAAAATCTCGGCGCGGGAGGTCTCGGATATGCCATTCAGCTCTACAACCAGAAGAAATATGACGAGGCGTTCGCCCTCTTCCGCACCATCGCGTCGACCAACCGGTCATCACTCAAGGCGCGCTACTACACAGCCGTCATGTTGATCACCGGAAAGGGCTCGAAACATCTCAACAGTAAAGTGAGAGACCACGAGGCCGCTTGGCTCGGTCTTTCGGGAATGCTCATGAACGATGAGGATCTTACGGCTCTCGCCTACAAGTTCAGTATGCATCTGAAGTTTACGGAGAATGAGGTCATTTTATATCCTGCTTCCTTTAACGGGCGGCGCGTCGTGAAGAATGGCGATAAGTATGGCATCATGGATGACTCGGGAAAAATGATCCTCCCGATGCGCAAAGGGATATGTTCTCCATTGTCGGGTCACGGTTACGCCGTAGTTTCAATTCCCGAGGGTAATAAAAAGAAGAAAGGTCTTATAGATTCGAATGGAAATCAGATCGTCGCGTTCGAATATGATGACATACTTCCATACAGTCACGATGGAAATTTTGTGGCGGTCAAAGACGGCTATCTCGTCATCCTGACAACAAGCGGCAGTGTCGTGAAGCGTATTCCCGGAGCCTTCACGGGACTCGGATTCGCGACGACCGACGGACACATGCTTGTCGCAAACGGTAGAAATCCGGAACTTTATAACTTCGAAGGCCAGTTGGAAATGGATGAAAACCAATTCAACGCATGGACTTTCAACAAGGTTACGGGCGAACTCCGGCTTGGGAATAAGGATGGAAAGGACTTCAGGATAGTAAGGAGTCTCGACACTGAATGGTAATGACTTTTGCGAATGTTGCAAAATATCGCTAACTTTGTGTTGTGAATGGCGTCGCTTGACGGCTTTTTTATATTGCTAACGAATAATCTACCGTATATATGCAGATCATACTCTTGTCGGGTGGTTCAGGCACCCGCCTGTGGCCCCTGTCGAATGATGCCCGTTCAAAGCAGTTCTTACGTCTTTTGCCTGTCGATGATAGCGAGGAACGCGAATCGATGGTGCAGAGAGTGGTTCGCCAGATAAAGGCCGCCGGTATAGATGCGCCGGTGACTGTCGCCACTTCCGTCACCCAGCAGGATTCTATCATCTCGCAACTCGGCAATGAGGTCGGCATCGTCACCGAGCCTTCCCGCCGTGACACTTTTCCTGCCATCTGTCTCGCATGCGAGTATCTCTCGAAAGTGAAAGGCTGTCCGGCAGACGAGACGGTGATAGTGATGCCATGCGACCCCTATACCGAGCAGAAATATTTTCATGTGATTTCCGAGATGGCTCACTGTGTCGACGACAGCGTGGCCGAACTTGTGCTCATGGGTATTAAGCCCACCTCCCCCTCCTCGAAATTCGGTTACATCATCCCCGGGGCGCCTCTTCGCGACGGTGCGCTGGCTGTCAACC
>CAMWGM010000169.1 GCA_947173755.1 uncultured Muribaculaceae bacterium | reverse complement strand
GGGTCAGCCTCTACCTGGGCGCGGAGCAGGGGTGCCACACACGCGAAGGCAAGTAGGAGCATAATATTTCTTAGACGTTGACGCATTAGGATTAATGTGTTTTCGACGGGGTATGTGATGATCGGAGAGAGGGAGTGAATATCGTGTTGAGGATCTTGAGTCATTTTTTTTCTGATGAAGCCGCTACCTGATCGGAGGTGAGACCGAATCGTCGTTCGCGACCTGCGAAGTCGGCCAGATGGCCGAAAAATTCTTCCTTTGAATAGTCGGGCCAGAAAGTGTCTGTGACGACTATCTCCGAATAGGCTATCTGCCAGAGGAGGAAGTTGGAGATGCGGTGGTCGCCTCCGGTGCGGATCAGAAGATCCGGATCGGGCATCTCAGCGGTGGTAAGATAGGCTGCGAAGTCGGCATCGGCAGCCATATCGTCCGGCTTCCTGCGACCCTCGGCAACATCTTCGGCGAACTTCCGGCATGCTTTGATGATCTCCCAGCGTGAGGAATAACTGAGTGCGAGCGTGAGCGTCAGTCCGGTGCAATGAGCGGTGTCCTCCATACATTTGAAGAGACGCCGGCGAGCCTCGCCTGGCAGGCGAGAGGTGTCGCCGATCATGGTGAGGCGGACGTTGTTCTTGATCAGATCGGGAGTTTCGCGCTCGATGGCAAAGACGATCAGATGCATGAGGGCATCGACTTCAGCCTCCGGGCGGTTCCAGTTTTCGGTGGAAAATGTATAGAGGGTCAGATACTCCACGCCGGCTTCCGAGGCAGCCTCGGTGATGCGGCGTACGGTGTTGACACCCTCCACATGACCTTCGCTCCGGTCGAGTCCGCGTGCACGGGCCCAGCGACCGTTACCATCCATGATAACTGCTACGTGGCGGGGAGGTGTGGGAGTATTCATTGGCTTGTGATACTTGATTTCGGTTTAAATTTCTCGTCGTCGCTCAATCCTGGCGGTGGCAGGCCACACATCTCTTGCCGAACTCATAAGATATCGACACCATGAGCGCGGAATACCAGTCGGTGTTTTTGAGAAACGAACTTTTTATCTGATATGGATCCGAAAGACGATCATCATCGGCTTTGTCGGTGAACAGTTTCGTCATCGAAAATTCCAGACCGAGATTGAGCCTTTCCTTCAGTTTATATTTCAATCCGAACGCTACCGGGAGAGACAGTGCGGCCACTGTGCCTGACCCGTTCGATGCCATCGAAACTCCCAGACCGGCCGCAATGTAGGGAGTGAAGCGCATCAGGCGTTTGTAGTTCTCGCCGATACCGTAGTTGAAGAAGTTCAGTTCGTAGCGGCACTGAAGGTCGTAGACAGTCGAACTGAAATCGAATGCCTCGACCGCCGGGAGCACGTTCTCCATGTCTTTTGTCGATCCTGACAGAGTGCCCACATTCAGCAACGCGTGAAGCGCCCATCGGGTGTTGGCGAGATAACGGAACGACAGATTGCCTCCGAAGCCCGGACGTCCGAAGAGCGAAGTCTCGTTGGCGTCGCCGATATAGCCGGTCATACCGAGAGAGGCCCCTAAAGAGAATTTGTAGGTTTCGGGTTGGGTGACGGGTGCATCCTGCGACATTGCCGCCGTCGGCATAAGTGCCGCCAGCGCCACTGATATGAGCAGAGCCTTGAGAGCATGCATCTGTTTCATAGAGTCGGTGAGGATGTGAATGAGGAGATATCGGAGGTTAATGAATCAATAGAGCGGCCGGAAGGTATAGCGTGCGATCACACCGCGCCAGATCGTCGTGAGCTGATTGCCGTTGGCGTCAGCTCCGCCGAAGAGATAGATGTAGGGGCACTCCCACTCGTCGATGGGTGTGGTGACTCTCGATAGAGGTGCCTGCGTGGCTAACCTGCACCAGACAGGCAGCGGCCGTACCGAAGTGGGGTGCCAAGAGTCTTTTTCGATCTCACTTTCGTCTATGCTCAAAGTCGAGACTCCGGTGAAACCCATCGCTCCATAGAAGGGTTTCATCGATTCGGGGAACTGGAGATATAGGTCAGCCTTCGACCATGTGATGCCCCAGTCATATGAGATGTAGACTGTGGTCGATGCGTTGATATTGCCTTCGTCAAGTCCGCGCGAGCCCATGGCGAGAAGTGCCGAACGTTCGGTGACTGTCCAGTTTTTCTTGTTGACGCGGGGTGTGTTGTATGGCACCACTGCATATCCTTCGGCAGCAGGAAGCGGAAGGGTGGAAAGTTGCCCCCACTTGACACCGTCGTGCGCCCATGCATCTCCGGTATATGATCCGTCGGCTGTACGGCCGCCGACGATGATCGACATTGGAGTTGCACTCCATTTTGTCTCATAACTCAGCATACGGCTCGTGCCGCTGACGGGGAAACCGGAAGGCACGGGAGTTTCCTGCGCAGCGGGATGGCTGACATGTTTCCATCCGTCATTGTCGTGACGTGCTCCGAGCAGCATTCCGTCGGTGACACCGTATATATAGTCGAATCGCTCGCCTGTGTCTGTCCAGGATGCTGACTCGAGATCTGCAGTCGAATTAATGTTTTCAGCCAGGAAGAGTTTACCGGCGGCCAGGATTGCGAACGTTGTTGCATCGATGGCCGTGAACGAGTTCATTACCGCTGCGGCGGGAAGAGTGTTCAGTGAGCCTGCGCCTGTGAGCCTTCCGTCGGCAAGATCACGCTCTTCATAAATGGCGACCCCGTCGGCGTTGATGGCCGCCGATACTACGCGTGATGTTCCGGGTATTTCGGTTGTGTTCTGCGCAACCGGGGTGAACGGCATGTTGACCGAAGTATAGAGCGAACCTACTGCCGCATCGCTCCAGCAGAGAGTGTCGGGTGCGCTTTTGTGGACATTGACCGCTATCGAGTATGTGCGCGTCTGCGTGTTGTCGGCTGCGCGGATAAAGAGTGTGACAGGACCGTCGGCGAAGTTGATGCTGTCTTTTGGTGAATCAAGATAACTGATCGTGGTGTCGCGTGTTGTGCCGGGGATTTTGAATGTCAGATCGATCGCTGTAGCATTGTCTGTGCCGATATTGACGAGAAGTTTCGAGGTCTTCGTTCCCACCGGGAGAGAGTCGGCGTTATATATGCGTGCGTTGATGAGATCGATGGAAAAGAACACCGAGTCGAGCGACGTCAGCACACTGTCATCCTTGAGAAGTGAGAACGACGTGACGGCACAGTTGCCCATATCGATCTCTGATTCGTATGCTTCCGAAGAGTTTTTGTTACAAGCCGAAGCGAGGCACATGAGCGTCGCTGCGACAAGTAAATATAGTATGTGATGGCGTGTCATATTGGAGAATATTCGGACTGCGCTGTGTATTTAAATGTGAATAACGAGCGGAAATACATACCTTTGGGGTAGTGCATTCAACGTGCAAAGTTATAAAGAATTTCGCAAATTCGCATCATACATTCGTTAAAAAACAAAAAACCCCCGTCACGGTGCGTCAGGAGGGTCAGCAACAGAAAATCCCCCGGCGAACCATATCGGCGGACCGGGGGTATCATCCAAAGGGAAATACATTCAATTTATTTTAATAATAACCTGCAATGTCCGGTTGGAAGCGGTCGATGCTTTCGCCGGAGCGGAGGCTCCGTGCTTAACATACTGACTCATTTACCTGTGCAAATTTAAAATTTATTTTTTAATATACAATAAAAATGTAAATTTTTCTATTAAAACTAATTAATTCTTTAAAATTTAGCACAAATCACGGGTGTTGATTGATTTGTGGCGATGAGCTTTTCACATTATTTAATTATACACGTTTCAGACATACTTGTCAATCACGAAAAAAAATCGTAACTTTGTATATTCTGCTAATTCCAAAACAACGATGCGCTTTCCATACGCCTTTTCCCTTCTCATCCTGACCGTTTTTCCTGCTGCCTCGGCTACCCTTATCTGGGAGTCGCCTCTCCCGGTCTATGAAGCGGATGTTCCTTCCCAGTCGGGTCTCGACGCTATCGGCGTGGCCAACGGGTTGGACGGAGTTAAAGCGGTTCTCCCGTTATCGTCGCCCGGAAGTGTGACGGTGACACGGTTCGGCCAGAGCGGAGCGGCTTATGGCGAACAAATCACTTCAGGAGTCACTGTCGGTTCGGCGGGTATCACGTTGACCGGTCTGAAGGGCGATTGCGGCTATATGGTCGAGTGGGCAGGCGGAAGTTACAAGTTTTGGATTTGTGATTACTCAGCCCATCGTCTGTCGCTTGCTTCAGTCTCTCCGTCGGCAGAACAGGACAATTGTTCGCTGACCGCCCTCGATGTTGCGGGGACCGGTGACGAGATAGCCTATTATGGGATCACGGGACGGCGTTTCACGCTCAGTCGCGACATAGAGGTGTCCTATCTCACCCAGATTTATTCGGATGACTCCGATTCCTGGGTCGATTCGCCGGTTGCAAAGAAATTCGATGCGCTATCTC
>CAMWGM010000168.1 GCA_947173755.1 uncultured Muribaculaceae bacterium | reverse complement strand
GTGTACCGACCAGTTCATCGTGCAGCGCGTGCTTTCAGGTAAGGATGAAAAGGAATCTCGCCGAGGCACTATCTTCGGAGCATATCTGAAACTTCTCCCCGTGTTCCTGTTCCTCATCCCCGGCATGATCGCCTTCGCGCTTCATCATCAGGGCATCGTGGTCAACGGCGAACGCTTCGTCCTCTCCACACCTGATGCAGCCTTCCCCACGCTCGTGGCCAAACTACTCCCTGCCGGTGTCAAGGGTCTGATCGTGTGCGGCATCCTTGCGGCCCTCATGTCATCGCTGGCATCGCTGTTCAACTCTTCGGCAGCCCTCTTCACAATCGACTTCTACCAGCGTTTCCGTCCCAACACCGAGGCAAAGAAACTTGTGCGTATCGGTCAGGCAGCCACTGTGGTCATCGTGATCCTCGGTATTCTCTGGATTCCCGTCATGCGCTCGGTCGGTGACGTTCTCTACACCTATCTGCAGGATGTGCAGTCGGTGCTCGCTCCCGGTATCGCGGCAGCCTTCCTGATGGGCGTACTCTGGAAACGCGCTTCGGCACAAGGCGGTATGTGGGGTCTTATCGCAGGTCTCATCATCGGTCTGACACGTCTCGGCGCCAAGATCTACTATTCCAACGCTCCTGAAATTCCCGGGGGTGACAGCCACAATCTCTTCCAGTATCTTTTCTACGATGTCAACTGGCTCTTCTTCTGCGGCTGGATGCTCGTGTTCTGTCTGCTGGTTGTATGGGTGGTAAGTATGTTCACTCCCGCACCCGCCCCCGAGAAAATCCAGGGTCTGGTGTTCGGTACATCTACTCCCGAGCAGCGTCTTGCAACCCGTCAGAGCTGGAACGCCTGGGACATCATCAACTCCTTCATTATTCTTGCCATCACCGTGGCATTCTACATTTATTTCTGGTAAACTATGCTTGAAAAACTTAAAGAACAGGTATTCAAAGCCAATCTTGACCTCGTCAAATATGGTCTGGTGATTTTCACATGGGGCAATGTCTCCGGTATCGATCGCGAGAAAGGTCTCGTGGTCATCAAACCGAGCGGTGTCAGTTATGACGACATGAAAGCCGAGGATATGGTAGTTGTCTCGCTCGAGACAGGCGAAGTGGTCGAGGGGGATCTCAACCCTTCATCGGACACTCCGACTCATCTTGCTCTCTATCGCGCATTCCCCGAAATCGGAGGCGTGGTGCACACCCATTCCACCTACGCAACTGCATGGGCCCAGGCCGGCATCGATCTGCCCAACATCGGAACAACCCACGCTGATTACTTCCACGACGCAGTTCCCTGCACTGCCGATATGACTGCCGAGCAGGTCGAGACCGACTACGAGGGAGAGACCGGCACCGTGATCATCGAGCGTTTCAAAGGTCTCAACCCTGTCCATACACCCGGCGTCCTGGTGAAGAACCATGGTCCATTCGCCTGGGGAAAGACTCCGGCTGAGGCTGTCCACAACGCAGTAGTGCTCGAGCAGGTTGCCAAGATGGCTTCGATCTCCTACATGATCAACCCCTCCCTGACCATGAACCCTCTGCTCGTGGAGAAACATTTCTCGCGCAAGCATGGCCCCAACGCCTACTACGGTCAGAAAAAATGATTTAATCTTACACAATCCTCAATCATAATCCTTCAAAACTGAAATTTTTATGTTCTCTGAATATGAAATCTGGTGGGTCACAGGTGCCCAGCTCCTTTACGGCGGTGACGCCGTGGTGAAAGTCGATGCTCATTCACGCGAAATGGTCGACGGCCTCAACAACTCGGGCCGTCTGCCGGTGAAGATCGTCTACAAAGGTACCGCCAACTCGTCGCGCGAGGTGACCGACATCATGCGTTCGGCCAATAATGACAACCGCTGTGCCGGTGTCATCACATGGATGCACACTTTCTCACCCGCCAAGATGTGGATCCACGGTCTGCAGCAACTCTCCAAGCCTCTGCTCCATTTCCACACCCAGTATAACGCCGAAATTCCCTGGGATACGATGGACATGGACTTCATGAACCTCAACCAGAGTGCCCATGGCGACCGTGAGTTCGGCCACATCTGCGCCCGTCTCGGCATCCGTCGCAAGGTTGTCGTAGGCCACTGGACCGACGCCGCCACCCAGGACCGCATCGCAGTATGGCAGCGCGTGGCTGCCGGCTGGGCTGACTCGCAGGACATGCTCATCCTCCGCTTCGGCGACCAGATGAACAACGTAGCCGTCACCGACGGCGACAAGGTCGAAGCAGAAAGCCAACTCGGCTATCACGTTGACTACTGCCCCGTGTCGAAACTGATGGATTACTTCAAGAAAGTTACCGACGAAGACACAAAGGCACTCGTCGACGAATACTTCCGTCTCTACGAACACAAGCCCGAACTCGAGGATCCCGCCACAGAGGAATATAAGAAGGTGTGGAATGCCGCCAAGGCTGAACTCGCCCTCCGTGCCATCCTCAAGGATAAGGGTGCAAAGGGTTTCACCACCAACTTCGACGACCTCGGTACACACGACATCAACGATCCTCACTTCATCGGTTTCGACCAGATCCCCGGCCTCGCTTCACAGCGTCTCATGGCCGAAGGCTACGGCTTCGGTGCTGAAGGCGACTGGAAGAGCGCCGCTCTCTATCGCACTGTCTGGTTCATGAGCCAGGGACTGCCCAAGGGCTGCTCGTTCCTCGAGGACTACACCCTCAATTTCGACGGTGCCAACTCGTCGATCCTGCAGGCACACATGCTTGAAGTCTGCCCCCTCATCGCAGCACAACGTCCGCGTCTGGAGGTTCACTTCCTCGGCATCGGTGTTCGCAAGAGTCTTACCGCCCGTCTTGTCTTCACCTCGAAGGAAGGTCCCGGCGTGACAGCCACGGTGGTCGACATGGGCAACCGTTTCCGTCTCATCGTCAACGACGTCAACTGTATCGCCTCCAAGCCCCTGCCCAAACTCCCCGTGGCATCGGCACTCTGGATTCCCGAGCCTGACTTCGCCACCGGTGCAGCCGCTTGGATTCTGGCCGGCGGCACACATCATTCCTGCTTCTCCTACGACCTCACACCCGAATATTGGGAGGACTATGCAGAAATGGCCGGCATCGAAATGCTCCGCATCGACGCCAAGACAACTATCCCCGAATTCAAGGACCGCATCCGCTGGAACGACGTCTATTATCTTCTCAAAAAATAAACGTCGACAGTTATGGTAAAAAATGCAAAAGCCACCATTGAGGCGGGTCTGGCCACTCTCGGCATTGAGTTAGGATCGACCCGAATCAAAGCGGTGCTTATCGATGAGACAAACACTCCGATAGCCCAGGGAAGCCACCAGTGGGAAAACAGCCTCGTCGATGGTCTGTGGACCTATCCTCTCGAGTCGATCTGGTTCGGTCTGCAGGACTGCTATCGCGATCTGTGTGCCAACGTCCGCAAGGAATATGGCATCGATATCGAAAACCTGGCCGCCGTCGGCATCAGCGCTATGATGCACGGCTATATGGCTTTCGATGAAGAGGGACATCTGCTTGCCCCGTTCCGCACATGGCGCAACACCAACACGGGACGCGCGGCGGCCAAACTGACCGAACTCTTTGACTACAATATTCCCTTGCGCTGGAGTATTTCGCATCTTTATCAGGTGATCCTTGACGGTGAGGAACATACCTCACAGATCGATTTCATCACCACTCTCGCCGGCTATATCCACTGGCAACTGACAGGCGAGAAAGTGCTTGGAATCGGTGATGCATCGGGCATGCTCCCGATCGATTCAACCACCAAGGATTACTCGCAGCCTATGATCGATAAGTTCGACAAACTCGTCGAGCCGAACGGCTACAAGTGGAATCTCCGCAAGATCCTCCCGAAGGTGCTCGTGGCTGGCGAGAAGGCCGGCGTACTCACCGAGGAGGGCGCAAAACGTCTCGATATCTCCGGCAAACTCAAGGCAGGCATACCCTTCTGTCCTCCCGAAGGTGATGCCGGAACCGGCATGGTGGCGACAAATGCTGTCAAGCAGCACACCGGCAACGTCTCGGCGGGCACTTCATCGTTCTCGATGATCGTGCTCGAGAAGGAACTCTCCACCCACTACGAAGTGATCGACATGGTGACCACTCCCGACGGAAGTCCCGTGGCGATGGTTCACTGCAACAACTGTACTTCCGATCTCAACGCATGGGTAGGTCTGTTCAATGAGTTCGCAAAACTGCTCGGAGTGGAAGTTGACATGGGCAAAATCTACGGCACTCTCTACAACCACGCCATGACAGGCGATGTAGACTGCGGCGGACTTGTCACCTATAACTTCTTCTCAGGCGAACCTGTGGTCGGTCTGGAGCAGGGACGTCCCCTGGTGATCCGTTCTGTGGAAGACCGTTTCAATCTAGCCAATTTCATGCGCGCCAACCTCAATGCCTCAGTGGCTGTGCTAAAGGTCGGCAACGAT
>CAMWGM010000167.1 GCA_947173755.1 uncultured Muribaculaceae bacterium | reverse complement strand
TATGTCCTTTCGTGGCTCCCGACACCTGATCCTCTTGAACCGACCGCCCGGGCCGACTACTATCAGGTGTATGAACGCACCGGTGACGGAGCGTTCATAGAACTGGCGGTTGTCGACGAGCCCCGCATCTCTCTGACACCCGCTGACGACAGGATTTACTCCTATAAAGTCGTTGCCGTCAATCGCGGAGGACGCTCCTTCCCTTCGGAGACTCTGGCGCTTTGCAATATGCCGCAGTCGGAAATGCCTCAGGTCACGGTGGTAAACGGGTTTACCCGCGTATCCGGACCCGCCTTCCTCGGCGAGGAGTACCGTCGTGGTGCCGACTATGAGACAGATTTCGGAGTACCTTATATGTATGATCTCCACTTCACAGGGCGTCAGACCGAGTTTGCCCCGGGAATGGAGTGGGTGAACAACGACGACCCGGGCTACGGTGCTTCCGACAAAGATTTTGAGCGACGTCTTGTGGCCGGGAATACATTCGATTATGTCTATGTGCACGGAGAGGCTATCAGGGAAGCCGGGGCCGGTTTCATCTCGGAGAGTGCGGAAGCATTTGTCAACTCAACCGAGATCCCCGCGGTGGTGGATCTTATTCTCGGACTGCAGCGTCAGGTTATGACAGGCTCGACCTCGAAAACCGATTTCAAGGCTTTCGACGAACGTATGCAACACCGTCTTTCGAACATAGCGGCAATGGGCGGTAATATTCTTGTGTCTGGAAGTTATATCGCTTCCGATCTCTTCAACAATCCCTTCTCGTCTCCCGAAGTTGCCCACAACGCTGCCCTGTTCGCAGGAAAAGTGCTCGGAATGACGTGGGACGAAGGAAAAGTTGATGGCGAGGATGAGGCTCATTCCGTCAAATCAAAATTCAATGAGTTCGATGGTATCGGACGTCTCAAATTCTCGTCAGGACTGAACGAAGAGAGTTATGCAGTCACATCCCCTGACCGACTGCAGGCTGACGAAGCATACGGACAACCTGTCATGCGCTATAATGACAGGTATGCAAGTGTTGCAGGCACGGCATTCGATCCCGGAAACCACCGGACGGTCTGTCTGGGATTCCCTCTCGAGTCAGTGAAATCGTCATCGAAGCGGGCGGATATCATGAAGAGTGCCCTCGCTTTCTTCAATGCTCCGAAGGGACGGCACCATGTGCGCCCCAAGGTTCTACCCGAAACAATCCAACAGCCTGTCAAACCGAAAAAGTCGAAGAAAGGCCGCAAGAAATAATCGGATTATAGACATTGAGGTATAAGAAAATTTTTGTAACTTTGTGAGATGATATAACTCACGTTTGAAAGTTTAATTTTTATACCTCAATATCATGAAAAAAACACTGAGCGTGTTGGCCGGTGCTATGCTGTGGTGTGCGGCGGCATGGTCGCAGGGCACTGCTCCCACTCCTAAGGAGGCATGGGAGGTGCTTTATCCGCAAGTGGAGTCACAGATCAAGGCTCCGACATTCCGCGACAAAGACTACAAGATTTTCGACTATGGAAAGCAGTCGAAGACCGAAGGCTATCTCTATCACGATCTGATCAATAAGGTGATCGACAAGTGTTCCGCCGAAGGTGGCGGCCGTGTGATAATTCCGGCCGGCACATGGCTGTGCGGACCTATCACACTCAAGAGCAATGTCAACCTCCATCTCGAGGAGGGAGCCACCCTGCTCTTCACCTTCGACCTCTCGCAGTATCCTCTTGTCTGGACCCGCTGGGAAGGTATGGAGTGCTATAATTATCAGCCTATGATCTATGCCTACGAGCAGGAGAATATCGCCGTTACCGGTAAGGGTGTGATTGACGGCGGCGGTTCGAAGGATGACTGGTGGGCAATGTGTGGCGCGGTACACTTCGGCTTTAAGCCCGACACCGGCATGATCTCGCAGCGAATCGGCCGTCCGATCCTTCTCGAATGGAATGAAAAAGAAGTGCCGGTCGAACAGCGCAAGATGGGCGACGGTTACGGAATGCGTGTCCAGCTTCTCTCTCCGACAAAATGTAAGAATGTTCTCATCGAGGATGTGACATTGCTTCGTGCTCCTTTCTGGGTGATCCATCCCCTGCTTTGCGAGAATCTGACAGTGCGCGGTGTGAAGGTTCAGAACGAAGGTCCCAACGGCGACGGCTGTGATCCCGAAAGTTGTAAGAATGTGCTGATCGAAAACTGCTACTTCTCGACGGGTGACGACTGCATAGCTATCAAGAGCGGACGTAACCGCGACGGTCGTCGCGCAGGTGTTCCCACCGAAAACGTCATCGTCAGAAAATGTCAGATGAAGAATGGTCACGGTGGTATCGTGATCGGTTCGGAAATCTCCGGCGGTTTCAAAAATCTTTTCTGTGAGGATTGCGACATGGACTCGCCCAGTCTTGACCGCGTTGTCAGAATCAAGACCAATTCCTGCCGCGGCGGTGTGATCGAGGATGTTTTTGTCCGCAATATCCGCGTGGGTCAGTGCCGCGAGGCTGTCCTCAAGATCAATCTGATCTATGATCAGAAGGAAATCTGCCAGCGCGACTTCCCCCCGACTGTCCGCAACGTCTATCTCGACAATGTCAATTGCGAGAAGAGCAAATATGGTGTGCGCATCGAGGCTTATGAGGATGTTTGCAAGGTGTTCAATGTAGAGGTCAAAGACTGCAAGTGGAACGGTGTGGCAACTGACGGAAACTCTATTATCGGTATGGTTGACGATGTTCGTTTCATCAACCTTACCATCAACGGCCACAAGACCATCGAGAACGAGGTGATCTCGACCCGTATGGCTCTCTCGGAAATGAAGCGCTGTCCTTATTCATGGATGGTTGACCACAGCAAGCGTTGCCACTGGAGTTACTCGGTCGGTGCAGAACTCGAAGGAATTCTCGCACTCGGTCTGCGCGACGGAAACAAGGAGATTCAGGAGTATGCTGTCAGTTATATTGACTCGCTCGTAGGTCCGGACGGAATGATCAAGGGATACCGTCCGGGTGAATTCAACATCGATCATGTCAAGAACGGACGCCTCGTTTTCGCTGCCTATGATCAGACCAAGGATCCCCGACTGCTTGTAGCAGCCGATACTCTCTGGGGTCAACTGATGCGTCATCCCCGAACCAAGGAAGGAAACTTCTGGCACAAGAAGATATATCCTCACCAGGTCTGGCTCGACGGTCTCTATATGGGGCAGCCCTTCTATCTCGAGTATGCCAACCGTCGTCTGAGCGGCAAAGAGCAAAAGAAAGTCTATGACGACGTCGCCCGTCAGTTCCTCAACGTGGCCAAGCATACATATGATCCCGCCACCGGTCTTTACCGTCACGCATGGGATGAATCAAAGAGCATTTTCTGGGCCGACAAGAAAACAGGTCAGAGTAAACATGCCTGGGGTCGTGCGCAGGGCTGGTTCATCTGGGCTCTTGTCGATGTGCTCGAAATGTTCCCGCAGGATCATCCCAAGCGTAAGGAACTTGTCAAACTTCTCCAGTCGGTTGCCGACGGAATCGTGAAATATCAGGATCCTGAAACCGGTGTCTGGTATCAGGTGCTCGACGAGCCGGGTCGCGAAGGTAACTATCTCGAGGCAACCGCTTCGGCCATGTATGTCGCCAATATTCTCCGCGCAGTGCGTCTCGGGCTCCTCCCCGACACATATCTAGCCCCTGCGCTCAAGGGTTATCAGGGTATTCTCGATCAGTTTGTCTCCACTGCCGACGACGGCACTATCTCACTCGAGAAGTGTTGCGCCGTTTCAGGACTCGGCCCTGAAACAAATCTCCGCCGCGACGGATCGTTCGAGTACTATCTTTCCGAACCGATACGTCCTAACGACGGAAAGGGTGTAGGTGCTTTCATCCTTGCCGCAATCGAAGCCGAACGCCTCGGCAAATAACCACTACGACTGAATATTTATTCCCCTTGTTGTCAGTTATGACGGCAAGGGGAATTGCTTTGTAGAAGAAACACTTGGTACAGAAAAATCCCCTGCGTCCGGTGATCCGGAGGCAGGGGTGAAATGTGGAATCTCTTTGAAATGTGTGGAATTTTTACCGGAGGTTCGTCCGGCGGCGAAGAGTTACCGTTTATTCGGCTGCGGTCTCCTCGGCGGGAGTTTCGGCAGCGGCGGCAGCCTCGGCTTCAGCCTTGGCAGCGGCGATTTCGGCTTTCTTCTTGGCTACGGCTTCAGCCTTAGCCTGGTTCTTGGCCTGCTCGGCTTCGAGACGAGCCTTGGCATCGAGTTCCTGCTTCGATGCCATCGATGCGCGGAGATTGTCGACAGTCTGCTGTTTCTTTGCCTTCCAGGCGTCAAAACGACGCTGAGCCTCTGCTTCGTCGAAAGCGCCTTTCTTGACACCACCCTGAAGGTGCTTCATGAGGAGGACGCCCTCGTTGGAGAGGATGTTGCGAACGGTGTCGGTGGGCTGAGCACCGCAGTTAACCCAATACAAAGCACGCTCGAAGTTTAAAGTTACTGTAGCAGGATTAGTGTTCGGA
>CAMWGM010000166.1 GCA_947173755.1 uncultured Muribaculaceae bacterium | reverse complement strand
TGTGATGGATATGGGGACAGGCACCGGGATTCTGGCCATCCTCGCCGTGATGCTTGGGGCGAAGGAGGTGGAGGCTGTCGAGATAGATCCGTTCGCCTATGAGAATGCCGTTGTCAATGCGGATCTAAACAATGTGAAAATCGACCGTATTATACTCGGCGACGCAAAATCTCTCGCTGAGGTGAGCGGGGTCGATATCTTTCTTGCCAATATCAACCGCAATATCATCATATCCGATCTCCCTGCGTATGCGGTCACGCTCAACGACGGTGCATCGGTGATGCTCAGCGGATTTTACGAGGAGGATATCCCGATGATTGTCGAGGCAGCGCGTCCGTTGGGACTGGAGTTTGCCGACAGCATGACACTTGACCGCTGGGCGTCGCTACACCTTATATATAATAGTAAATCCCGCGAGAAATGAGGCGCCTCTTTCTGATAGTTTTACTCCTGACGGGTATCGCAGTCAATTCGTCGGCTAAAGCGCGATTTGCATGGGGAGCCGAGATCGGAACGGGTGTCGATATGAGCAGCGATGACATGTCGACCCTCAATATTGCCGCATATGCAGGCTGCAAGATGCCGTGGCTGACATTCGTGGGCCTCGGAACCGGTATAGACTCGTATATGAGTCAATCCTATAATTCATATCCGATATATTTCCTTGCAAGGACATCTTTTTCACCGAAACCCAGGCTTATGTTCGGCGAACTGCGTGTCGGAATGGCCATAAATGAGGTAACGGGTCAAGCCACCCAGACGGGACTATATCTGCGACCCGGCTTAGGATTTCAACTGGCCGTCGGCAAAGGATTCCGCTCATATCTGATGATCAGTTATCTTTATAACAGTCTGAGATTTCCTTCGCCAAAAGTCGATACGACCATTCACGGCCTCAATCAGGCGGTTCTGACACTCGGAATTTCCTTCTGAACGGTCTCGGACAGCAATCGGGACGGGATCCGGGGAAATTTTTGTGAAAAAGTTTTGCCGTCTGCGAAAAAAGTTGTAATTTTGCTCCGCAAAAGCGTCCGGGGGATGTGTTCCCGGGCCTTAAGTTATTAAAATTCAACATCAAACCCAAAACACAATCAACCGAAAATGATCATCGTACAAGTAAAAGAAGGTGAGAACATCGAGAAGGCTCTCAAGAAATTCAAACGTAAATTTGAAAAGACCGGCGTGGTTCGCGAACTCCGTTCACGTCAGGCCTTCCAGAAGCCCTCGGTGACCAACCGCAAGAAGATGATGAAGGCCATCTACGTTCAGCAGCTCCGTGCGAACGAAGAATAATCTTCATCGTTGAAAGTCAATCTCCCCCGACATCAGTAACTGAAAGGAGGCTGTATTACTATCGGTTAGAAGACACCATCATTATTTGATACAATCCCATAATGCTATATAAGCGATAAGGAAATCAGTCCATGATTTCTTATCGCTTTTTCATTATCAGAATTTCACAATCAGACGTCTCGCGCTCATACTGCTGTTTTCTGTCGTTATGCTGGCTTCTTGCGGGCATGAGGACGACGTCAATCCTCCTTTTTATAAAGCCGGGGATGTGGCGGTGTGGCCTGACTCGATCTCGTTCGACTCAACGATGGTCAGAGCAAGCGAGATTCCGGACTCATTGCCTTCAGAAATGCCGTCTTACGAGTCTGATTTTCCGCTCGGTGATGCTTTGTGGAGGAAGGCAATGGAAAATTATTCCGTGACAGGGACAACTCCGGTCGGCTTATGGCTTTTCGATGCCATCGTCGATCCACAGGGCGCGATGGATGCCCTGACGGTTGCTCTTGATGATGGCCTTATGCCTGCACAGTCATATCCGCTCGTGGCTCCGCGGTTCGAGTGGGCACTCGCGGCTTGGGATCTCTACTGTCTTACGGGCGACCGGGAGTGGTTAGAGAAACTTTACAATGTTGTCGATGCTTCGATTGACCGGATGTCCGATCTGTCGACAGGAGCGGACGGACTGATAAGAGGGCAGGCTTATTACTTAAGTCCGGCAGATGAGTTTTATCCCCGGTCATGGCAACCGATAGACCGTTTTACGTCAAAAGCGCTCGGTGTCAATGCCGCCTGTTACGGAGCCATGAAGGTTGCAGAGATGGCAGCCTTGAAACTGGATCTTCAGGATTCGCGCAAGTGGAACCGGAGGGCGCATGAACTGGCGCAAAAAATCAATGATTCATTCTGGCAACCTGCGCTCGGGGCCTACGGATCGGTGGTCTACGGGGAATTTTTCCCGGTTGTATGTCCTTCGCCTGACAATTATGGAAATCAACTATGCTCGCTTCTCGGGATAGCAACACCACAGATGGCTGAGCGCATTTCGACATCGCGCCCGGTCGCGCCGAGAGGAGTGCCGGTGATGTATCCTTCGCCGGGAGAAGCCGTCTATCCTCCCATGTTGCAGGCACTGCAGGCGATTACTTCCTCACGGGTGGGTAGTGACGGTCCTTTTCTCGCGGCTATGGTTGGATCGTGGATAAGCCAGATCGAAGAAGATAAGTGCAGGGTGTGGCCCGCAGTGGTGGTCCGTGGAATTTTCGGGATAGAGTTTTCCCCGGACGGTATGTCAATATCCCCGTTTGTCCCCAAAGAGATCGGCGGTTTCCATCATATTTCCGGTTTCAAATATCGCGCAGCGACACTGGATATCACACTTCGCGGGACCGGAAACCGCATAGCCTCGGTGACTCTCGACGGTAAGGCGCTGGCAGATGCCTCGCCGGTGATCCCCTCAGATCTTTCGGGTCAGCATGAAGTGGAGATCACACTTACCAACAACACCCTGCCGCTGCGGCCGGTCAACGTGATCGAACCTCCGATGATGCTTCCTGAGGTTCCTAAAGTAAGGTGGAAACGCAATCAGACAATACAGGTCGCGCCACAAACTGATTCGGTGAGATCGGTGATTATTGACGGAGTCAATCTCATTCATACTTCAGATGCCACCATAGATCTGACTCCTCTATTCGATGTGGTGACCAAGGCACCGACCCACGAAGTCTGTGTGGTAGCCAACGCCGCTACGCCCGGAATGTATGGTTTTTCAGCACCCGCGCATATCATAGGAGACGCGGATGCGGTAATAACAATTCCCGCAACCGCGATCACTCCGAGGAGACCTCCGAGGCAGATAAACCGCCCTGATCTGGCAGCACAGTTCATTGAACTGGCGGCGCGACACAACACACGTCTGACACTTTATGTCAATATCAGTGTGGCCGGAGACTATGACATAAGTATAGTGTACAGTAACGGCAGTATGTCGACCGGTCTGCGGACTCTCTCAGTCAACGGGACTGACGTAGGCACTCTGATCTGTCCTCCGAATGATGAGCCCGGATGGATTCAGACCCAACATTCAACATCGCTTCGAGCCAGTCTGCCGGAAGGGCGTTCGCAGATTGCACTGACCTATCAACGATCATCGACCATTCTGCTTAACAGTGTCAGACTTATCAGAAGATGAAAACCATAGGAATTCTTTCAGATACTCACTCATATCTCGATCCGGAGATTGCCCGTCATTTCAAGGATTGCGATGAGATCTGGCACGCCGGAGACATCGGAGATGCCGATGTGCTGCGTCAACTCTCGGAAATGGCTCCGACGGTGAGAGCCGTAAGCGGTAATGTGGATCACGGAGAAGTGAGACGCCGGTGTCCCGAACTAATGATTTTCGAGACGGGGGGAGTGAAAGTGTTGCTAACACATATCGGCGGTTATCCCGGTAAATGGGGTAGAGGCATGTCGAAACTGATTGCGGACAACAGTATCAATCTTGTCGTTGACGGTCACAGCCACATACTGAAGGTTATGCCTGATCCTGCACTCGGGGTCCTGCTTGTCAATCCCGGCGCGGCGGGTCGCCAAGGTTGGCAGAAGGTGAGGACGATCGTGAGACTTACCATAGATGACAACGAGGTGAAGACTCTCGACGTGATACATCTCTGAAACTTCTTCGGAATAAAGATAAAAAAGGATGGTGACACCGGAAAACGATGACACCATCCTAAAATTTTTATCTATGCGGGGTGATATCTGATATCTTAACCCTTGATGGCTGCGATGCCGGGAAGAACCTTGCCCTCGATTGCTTCGAGAAGCGCACCGCCACCGGTGGAAACATAACTTACCTTGTCGGCAAGACCGAACTTGTTGACACAAGCAACGGAGTCACCACCACCTACGAGCGAGAAAGCGCCCTTTTCGGTAGCCTCGACGATGGCGTCGGCGATAGCACGTGAGCCGCCGGTGAAATTGTCGAACTCAAACACGCCTGCAGGACCATTCCAGAGAATAGTCTTGGCGTCGCGGATGGCAGCTGCAAAGTCTTCGCGAGCCTTGGGACCTGCATCGAGACCTTCCCATTCAGCGGGAATTTCCATAACCGAGCAGACCATGGTGTTGGCGTCGTTGGAGAAAGCGTCGGCAGCAACACAGTCGGGAGCGAGAACGAGGTTCACACCTTTTTCTTTG
>CAMWGM010000165.1 GCA_947173755.1 uncultured Muribaculaceae bacterium | reverse complement strand
GTGTCGGTGTGCCCCAATGGTGTTCTCCGGCCCTCCACTGACCTGCAATCGCTCATGCAACCAGAATCTTCGTATGAACGCGGATATTGCCGTCCGGAGTGCACACGTTGCTCCGGAGTATGTCCTACAGGAGCGATCAGGCCACTTGACAGGGCTGAGAAGTCGTCCATCCAGATCGGACACGCGGTCTGGGTCAAATCGAATTGCATTCCCGTGACTGACGGAGTAGAGTGTGGCAACTGTGCGCGTCATTGTCCGACGGGGGCCATCGCGATGGTCACTCCCCATGACGCAGATGAGGGGACACCCAAAATTCCTGTCGTAAATACAGAGAAATGCATTGGCTGTGGTGCATGCGAGAATCTTTGTCCCTCACGACCGTTCAGCGCCATCTATGTGGAAGGTCATGAATGTCACAGAACAATCTAAACACTGAAGTATGGGAAAGCAAAACATAACCCGTCGGGATTTTCTTAAGAGGATAGGACTCGGAGCCGGAGTTTTCGGTATGGCGCTCTCGGGATGCGGAAAGCGATCGGAGTCTGCATATGATGCCGCTGACGACATCCGGAAGAGCACCATTGGTGACATGACCTATCGCGTCAATCCTAAAACCGGCGATAAAGTCTCGCTGCTCGGTTTCGGCTGCATGCGATGGCCGACCAAACCGGGAGAAAAGAAGGGGGAGGATGTGTATGATCAGGAGATGATAAACAAACTTGTCGATGCGGCTATAGAGCACGGTGTTAATTATTTCGACACGTCGCCGGCATATTGCCGTGGCGAGTCGGAGCGATTGACCGGAATTGCCCTCTCGCGCCATCCGCGTGACTCTTATTTTATCGCCACGAAAATGTCAAATTTCGCTCCTCAGACCTGGAGCCGGGAGGCGTCGATAGATATCTATCGTAACTCTCTGAAAGCCTTGCAGACCGACCATATCGACTACATGCTTCTTCATTCGATCGGAGGAGGTGACGGCATGGAAACCTTCAATGCACGATTCATCGACAACGGAATATTAGACTTCCTTCTCGCCGAACGTGAGGCGGGACGTATAAAGAATCTCGGGTTTTCCTATCACGGAGATATCAGGGTGTTCGACTGGGCACTTGCCAATCATGACAAATATCATTGGGACTTCGTGCAGATCCAGCTCAACTATCTTGATTGGAAACACGCGAAGGAACTCAACCCGCGAAATACAGACGGAGAATATCTCTATGGCGAACTCGAGAAACGCGGCATACCGGCAGTCATCATGGAGCCGTTGCTCGGTGGTCGTCTTGCCAACGTTCCCGACCATATCGCAGTCAGGCTCAAACAGCGCGAGCCGGAGAACAGTGTAGCTTCGTGGGCTTTCAGATATGCCGGAACTTTCCTGAATGTCCTCACAGTGCTGAGCGGTATGAAATATATGGAGCATCTTGAAGATAACTTGCGGACATACTCACCACTCACGCCTTTGAACGATGACGAGACGCAGTTTCTCTATGACACCGCCGATCTCATGGTTCAGTATCCTACAATCGCCTGCAACGATTGCAAATACTGCATGCCGTGTCCCTATGGCATAGATATTCCCGCGATTCTGATGCACTATAATAAATGTGTCAATCAGGGAAATGTCGCCGAGAACAGCCAGTCGGAAAACTATGCTGCCGCCCGTCGCGCTTTCCTCATCGGATATGATCGCTCGGTCCCAAAACTCCGACAGGCGAGTCACTGCATCGGATGCAACCAGTGTTCTCCCCATTGTCCGCAGTCGATAAATATCCCGAAGGAACTTCATCGTATCGACCGTTATGTGGAGTCGCTCAAACAGGATGACGGTTCTGGAGATGGTCTGAGATCTAAATCCTCCACATCTGCATGAGCAAAATTCTGAAAATCGACAAGCCGTCCGACTATAATGCATGGGTAGGTCAAAAGGATTCCCATGAACTTATAAGTGTGATCGACTACAGCGATGTGTCGCCGGTCCGGCACAGTCTGAACAACTATGGTGTCTACGGACTTTTTCTCCAGGGAAAAGAGGAACACATGGACCTTGTCTACGGCACCGGCAAGTATGATTATTCTGCCGGAACGCTCATCTGTGTCGCACCGGGACAACTCGGAGGGATGGAGGACAACGGGGAATTTGTCAATCTGAGCGGCTGGGTGCTGTTGTTTCATCCCGACATTCTGCAGGGCACGGGACTGGAGAAAGAGATCAGGGACTTTTCATTTTTCGATTACCGGATCAATGAGGCTCTCCATATGACCGATGAAGAGCGGGAGATCATGATCGGACTTTTCCGTCAGATCAGGAATGAACTCCGCTTTCCTTCCGACAAAATGCAGAACAGGATTCTTGTCGGCTTCATAAACCTGCTTCTGAGATATGCCCAGCGGTTCTATAACCGGCAGTTTGTGTCGCGCACACCTCTTAACAATGACATACTTACGCGCTTCGAAAAACTCCTTAAGAGTTATTTCGAGGAAGAGCAACAACTGAAGTCGGGAGTACCTACGGTTCAATACTGTTCCGAGCGGCTTAACATGTCGCCGAGTTACCTGAGCGATGTCGTCAAGAAAATCACAGGCGAAGCAGCCAATCATTACATCAAGCAATTCGTGATAAGACTGGCGAAAAACAGGCTTGTCTCGGGAATGAATTCATCGGAGGTTGCCTACTCGCTCGGTTTCGATTATCCGCAGCATTTCGCCCGTACATTCAAGAGGTTGACAGGGGAGACCCCGACGCAATATTGCGCCCGACGCAAAAGTGAGAAACCCAAACTGTAACCGGGGAGTTCAGGGAATCCAGTAGTAGGATGGTTTTTTGCGGTGTTCCTCCACCCATCTCTCCAGTTCGGAAAAATCCTTTATTCCGTCGGCAATGACAGCCTCATAATATTCCACTCCGTGAATGTTCCGGTCGTCGGGTGTCTCGAATTTTAGTCTAAGTATTCTCTCTTTCTGTTCGGAAGTCATCACCTCTGAGATACGGTCGGCCATACGTTCAAAATAGCCGTCATACTCTGTGGCCTCCTCGATATGGATGATGTCAATCTGCCACATCTCATTCTGATGAACATATAGTATGTGCCAGGCGATGCAATGTTCCTCGGTGGCCAGACCGTTGATGCACTTTATCTCCTTGACCCCCGGAAGTTTCGCCATTTGGGCCGCGATTGCAAAACTTTTTTCCTCGGTTATTCCCTTCGAATAGACATGGAGGTCAATATCACGGTGCTTAGCCAGCAATCCCATCCGAAGGGAACCTACCGGATTTACCCGACATCCATGTCGTTTCCATATTTCCGCTATCCCTGATTCCCGAAGCACCAGACGCGCTTTCTCCTGATTGGCAAGCGCATAATCGTGAATTTCCTGTTGATTCATCATGTATCAGTTTGATAAATCTACAAAGTTAGTGAGATTTTTTATATTTATGTGTATAATGTTGTGGTAGATTTTTTCACACTTTTGTGTTGTTCCTTTCACTGATATTTGATAACTTTGCAGTGCAAACTGCCACAGGAAGGGCAGTGGGAAGGATACATCACCGCGGCAATTCGGTAGCAAAGGCTGCTGAAAGTGATGGAACGGCTCTTCTTCCCAAGGTTTGATACGCCTGAACGACCGATATCAATTGCATCCCGTTTGCAAGATTTTTACCCGCTTTCATGACAAAACGAGAAAGTCTTTTTACTTCCCGGTTCGTGGCATAGCGGTATGAAATATGCAATTGATATGAAACTTATAGGGGAACAGCCCTTAGAAACCGAGTCGATTTTCATAGGAAAAATAATAGAGGAGGAACTCAGACGTCAGGAGAGGAGCGTCACATGGTTAAGTCGGAAGATTCATTGCGACCGCAGGAATGTCTATGACATTTTCTCTCGTCAATGTATCGACACGGATCTTCTTTACAAACTCTGCGTGGCTCTCAATAAAGATTTCTTCGCGTATTTTTCGGCAAGTCTGCGGGATAACTCCGTTGAGAATCCTGTCTGAATAACAATAAAGTAAATGCACTCCAAAAGTCAAAGTTAACTTTTGGAGTGCATTTGATCTATAATTTATCTGACGTTTATAGGAAAAGTCGTGTTTACATCAGATTTTCGCGCTGAGTGATTTCAGCGTCGGTCATGGTGTAACCCCCGAGACTTCCTTCCTTGGCCTGTATGCAGATATAGGTCATTGGTTCGGCGGAGGTGCATTTGATGTTGCGGTCGCAGTTTGTGGCGACTCTGATCACCGAGCCTTCCGCAATATCAAATGCGGTATCGTTGACCTGAAATTTTCCTGCGCCCGAGAGGATGATGTAGTTTTCTTCATTCTCTTTGTGGGAATGGAAGAAAGGAACTTCCTGACCGGTGGTCAGCGTGCCGAATGAGATTTCGCATGAAGTGGCGCCTGTCGCGTCCTTAACAAACTGTTTTCCTTCGAAATTGTGGAG
The DNA here is from genome assembly GCA_947173755.1 of uncultured Muribaculaceae bacterium. Classification (GTDB taxonomy): domain Bacteria; phylum Bacteroidota; class Bacteroidia; order Bacteroidales; family Muribaculaceae; genus Duncaniella. The sequence continues at coordinate 52 of CAMWGM010000165.1, read as the reverse complement.
GCTACCCACTGAGGCGGGGGCGAATTTTTCGCCCGACTGAAGAGGCTTGATC
>CAMWGM010000164.1 GCA_947173755.1 uncultured Muribaculaceae bacterium | reverse complement strand
CGTCGGCATTGAGCGTAGCGAGAGCGGTCTCGACCTGCTGCTCGGCTGCTGCGATATCCTCGGGCGAGGGGACGATGGGCACAGCGACATAGGAGACGATGCGCTCGGGCTCGTCGAGTGCGAAGCGGCCGCGGTCTTTGTTATAAAGGTTGGCGATGTCGGCGTCGCTCACTTCGAAGTCGGTGTCGGGAATCGACGAGAAATCCTTCTTTGCGAAGATGATTGTGGCGGTGGCGAGGTTTTCGTCATATAGAGCCTTCGAGTCGAGGTCATTGGCCTGAAGAACACCTGCGAAGAGGGTGTTGAACTTGTTCATCAGGATCGACTGCTCGATCTGGTGTTCGAGATCCACCCACATTGCCTGAAGCTGGGCGGCCTGCTCGGCGGTGAGGTTGTATTTGGCGGGATTGAAAGCCATGTCGTGGGCTGTGGCAGCATCGGGCACACCGAGATTCTGCTGCATGTAGCGGTTGACATAAGCCGAGTTTTTGCCGATCATTGTCTCGGAGAGTTCCGAGTCAGTGACGGTCAGACCGAGTTTCTCATATTCTTTCTGGAGGAGTTTCTCGGCAATCATCTGGTTGAGCACCTGCTGGTTGAGGGCGGAAGCGTCGGGGCGCTGACCGGCGTTCTGAGCCTGTGTCGCGGCCTCCTGGGCACGACGCTGGAAGTCCTGGACGTCCACTTTGACGTCGCCTACTTTGGCAATCGTGGTGCCTGTGCCGAAGAGGGTGCGGCCCGAGGTGAAGAAGTCGCCGATGATGAAGGCGAGCAGGGCGGCACCGATGATGACGAGCAGAAGCACTGATTTGCTACGGATTTTTTCGAGAGTAGCCATTCTATGTTTTAAGGTTATGATTAAGCTGGATATTTTTGTACTGTTGCGGCGTGTTGGCCGAATTAACGCACAAAGTTACAACAATTTCGGTGGGGTTGCAAATTTATGGATGATTTTTTGCTCGACGATGCCGCAAACGCCGCGTAAATGTGGGAAAAACAAAACCGTCGCATGCCTCACGGCAGACGACGGATCAGTTATTAACAAATTATGAAACAATTATTATTCTTACTTATTATTGTTTTATCAGTTTATGACTCGGTCTGCGCCGAGCAGAGCCTGACGATCTCGCCGGCTATTGCCCGGGCCTGAGCCGGAGTGACCCACGGGCCCGACGGCAGACAGAGTCCGCGGCTGAAGAGGCTCTCCGATGTGCCGTCGGTATAGGCGGGTGCGTCGGCATAGACCGGCTGCATGTGCATAGGTTTCCAGAGCAGGCGTGTCTCGACGTTGAGGGCACCCATCGCTGAGAGCAGCGAGAGGGGAGTGGCTCTCCCCGGGTTGGCCGGATCGATCAGTATGGTCGAGAGCCAGAAATTGGCGTTGTAGTCGGCCGCAGGATTATCGTGAAACTCAACCCACTTACACTCGGCGAAGGCACGGCGGTAGATGTCGGCCAGCATACGGTGGTGGGCGATGTGAGCCTCGAGCACAAGCATCTGTCCGCGGCCGATGGCTGCCGAGATGTTCGACAGACGATAGTTGTAGCCTATCTCGAGGTGATGATAATATGGTTTTGGCTCGCGTGCCTGGGTGGCGAGGAAAAGCACCCGTTTCTTGTCGGCGGCATCGCGGCATACCACGGCTCCGCCCCCCGAAGTGGTGATGATCTTGTTGCCGTTGAACGACAGGACGCCGAACCGCCCGAATGTCGAACACTCGCGTCCCTTATACTGCGAACCGAGAGCCTCGGCGGCATCCTCGACCACGGGGATATCATAGCGGGCGGCAACTCCGAGGATAGCGTCGATATCGCTCGGCATGCCGTAGAGATGCACCATCACGATCGCCTTCGGCTTGCGGCCTGTCACAGCGATGCGGTCGGCGATTGCGCGCTCGAGAAGTGAGGGCGACATGTTCCATGTCGAAGGTTCGGAGTCGACAAACACCGGCGTGGCCCCCAGATAGACCACGGGGTTGGCCGAGGCAGCGAAAGTCATGTCCTGACAGATCACCTCGTCTCCTTTCCCGACGCCGAGCATGATGAGCGCCAGATGGATCGCCGCTGTGCCGGCCGAAACCGCGGCCACCTCTATCGACCGGAGTGTCGGATCGGAGGCCGAGAGAAATTTCTTGAGATCCTCCTCGAAGCCGTCGACGTGCGGCCCGAGGGGAGTGACCCACGAGTCAGCAAAGGCTTCGTCGATGAAACGGCGTTCCTCGCCGCCGAGATGGGGTTTGCAGAGAAGTATGCGTTCGTTAGAGATCATCATATCGTCAACCGGACCGTGCGGCCATTGTTTGTAGGTGCAAAGTTAAGCAAAAAATCTGAAAATCCCTGCCGCACGTAATAATAAACATAGGTGTCCGTCTTGATCATCGCTAATTCGTTATTAAGGAACATATGTACTGGTCAAATGCGGTGCGAGAGGGTGTTTTCATGTGGCGTGTCGCGGATTTTCGCGGAAAATGCGTATATTTGTAGTCGGAAACGATTAAAACTGCACCCGAATAATATTCACAAAAATCATTATATCCGGAATTATGTTTTCAGGAATAGTAGAAGAAGCCGCCAAAGTGAAAAAGGTGGTGAAACATCCCGACGGCAATGTCGACCTCACAGTGATGCCCTCGGTGGTAGGAGATCTGAAAATCGACCAGTCGGTGTCGCACAACGGTGTGTGTCTCACAGTGGTCGGCCTCCACGACGACGGCTCATACACCGTCACCGCGATTCAGGAGACCCTCTCGCGCTCAAATCTCGGTGCGCTCAAAGAGGGTGACGCTGTCAATCTCGAACGTTCGATGCTGATGAACGGGCGTCTCGACGGTCACATCGTGCAGGGTCACGTCGACACCACTGCCGAGTGTGTCGACATCGAAGACCTCGACGGCTCCCGCTACTTCAAGTTCCGCTACGATGTCACTCCCGAGCAGGCCCGTAAAGGATATATGACGGTAGAAAAGGGTTCGGTGACCGTCAACGGAGTGTCGCTCACCGTCTGCGACTCCGAGGCTGACTCTTTCCGCGTGGCCATCATCCCCTACACCCTCGAGCACACCAATTTCAAGGACATCAAGGTTGGAAGCCGGGTGAACCTCGAGTTTGACATCCTCGGCAAATACCTGGCCAAACTCAAGGAATTCGAGTGAATTGTCTCACGCAAGTAACACTTGAACCGGGCCCTGACAACGCAGCAGTCGTCAGGGCCCGGTCTCATATTGTGAGATGTTCCGTTTCAGGTTTTCGGAAAGATCGGTTTATCGAAGAAAAGTTCAGTAGATGATTTTGCTGACCTTGTCACCATGACGGCGGATGTAGAGATTACCGGGAGTGGGATTCTCGATCTTCATGCCCTGCAGGTTATAGTAGACAGCGGGCGACGTGGCGTCAGTCTCAACAGACCCGATGCCGCTCGTCACCTCCACATAGTCGCTCAGCACGATGCGCGAGTTATTTTCAAAAGTCTCTCCGTCATAAGAACTTGAATAGAGATATTCCAGAGGATAACCGTAGGTGGCGTCATAGGTCACATCGGCCTTCTTGGTAAAATAATAGTCAATAATATTATCAACCTCTTCATAGATTGTTGAATTGACATTGCGACCAAATGCATCAACAGTTTTGGTCTCCACCGTTTGATAGGTTTGAATTTTTCCGGTCAAAGGATTTTCCTCGTAATGGGTTATCGTAGATGTGGAACTGCCATATTGATCATCTGTCACATACACCCATTGCTCTACTGTCTCATCATTGATTGAAATAGCTACATTGAAGGAATCTTCAGCCGGGTAGGAGGCTTCAATTTTTGCATTCAACTCTCCGGGTATTTCGAGGGATGCTGATTTAATACGGTTTTTCTTGTTCAGATAGAATTCTTCCTCAGAGAAGTAGGTATCGATAATCTGTCCGTCGGTTCTGTCCCAGATTATATCGCTCAGCACGGATTCCTTTTTCCATCTTTCGAGGTCGAAGTCGAAATAGTAGTTTGTGATCTTGATTGCTTTACCGTCAGACCCATAGGAAATTGTATGCCGATACTGACCGTCATACCATTCAGTATAACCGGGATCATAGAGATAGTATTGGTATTCAATACGCGTTATGTTGCCGTCTTTGTTTCTGGTGATATTTTTGCGCTCTATGTATGTGAGGATCATTTTCCCATTACCGTTAATATCCTCGTACATCATCAATTCAATCCGTAATCCGGGGATAAATTCATCATACTTATAAGTGCGTGAATTTTCTTCAATCCATTCTGTTCCATACAGGTATTCCGCTGTCGCTGAAGCCTTAGTGCCGTCAGGATTATAGGTATACTTGTCTCTTCTGTCATCTTCCGTCACAACGGAGATGAACCCGGTATTTTCTTCATAATCATATGTTTTGTCAGAAAAAGTATACCAACGGCCTTCCTCACAAATAGACCGGATTTCACGACCCGGTTGCCATTCTTTTTTTGAATTTGAATTGGTGACCGCGCTATCATCTATACGGTTGAGAAG
>CAMWGM010000163.1 GCA_947173755.1 uncultured Muribaculaceae bacterium | reverse complement strand
TATTTCAGTTCCAGCAACAGAAATAATCACTCCAGACTATTCGCTGAATAGTTACCATCCCACCCCCGAAAGTTTTGAGAATTTCCCGAGGTTTCCTATCTTTGCAGACATGCAAATCACTGTCATGAAAAGACTACCGGCCCTATTATTTGTCATTGCAATAAGCATTTCCGCAGTAATCGCTCAGGAGAGCAGTCAACCCGATGACACCATCTCTGATCCGGTGCTCAACGAACTCCGCATCATCCGCCACATCCAGGAAGAGTCGCGCGAGCATAAGAAAAACGCCATCATCCACCGCCGCATGAAAGACAGCATCATGAACCGCGCCCAGGCAGCCGAACTTCTCAGCGACTATGCCATCATGTCGATGATCGAAGAGAATACCCATCAGGATCAGGTAAGAGACGGCTGGAACCTCTACGGATGGGTGGCGTTCCTCATTGCCGGCCTTTCGCTGCTCGTATCGGTCTACACCCTCTATTCCCAACGGAAGACCGAGGGGAACACCAAGAAACTCTCGCGCGACATGCAGCGCAAACTCCTCAACGAACTCGTGCGACACCTTTACCGCAATCTGGTGATCATCTACACCATGCGCACAAAGATGAACGACATCGGTTTCGACGGTTATCCTTCCGAGGAACACTTCGACAAACTCAAGATCCCGATGAACAACATCCATCTTGACTCCTTCTACGGCGAAGACGCCAACTTCCAGACCATGCACAACCTCTACCTCAATCTCCGCAACTATAACGAAGAGATCGAGGTGGCCAAGAAGCATTTCGTCGACCCCTCACTGTCGCGTGCCACTAAAGAGGAAGATCTCGACACACTCGAATTCAAAGTCTCCTTCCTCACCGAGCGGATCATCGAGTCGATCTACAGCATCTGGGGGTTCGTCGACCGCACCATCGAGGATAGACAGGAAAAGAAACGGCAGATGGACAATGAGCCCCGCAACCGCCCGCTCCGGGATGAGATAGTAAAGGATCTCGAAGTCTCACTCAAAGGTCAGACAAACGCCGCGGAAAACATCGACGTCGAAGGCAGCGCCGACTTTATCAGGCTCACTCCTGACGATTTCAGGAAAATGGCTTACGGACGATTGTTCGACAACGAAAGACTCAAGGAAGTCTGCGACATCTTCAACCGCGACATCCACGAGGAACGCAAGAAGAACAAACGAGGCGCATGGAAACTCCGTGTCATCAGATACTGACATCTATGCCTCTCCATCCACGCTATCCATAACGTACTCAGCCCCGCCGGAATCCGGCGGGGCTGACAATTATGCATTATGCTTTATAATTCCATTAAAGATCGTCCATATCGAGGGCGATGTAGTGCTGATAGGGATGTGAGCAACCGGGGCAGGTCATAGGGGGTTCGGTGCCTTCAAACACATATCCGCATACCAGACACTGCCATTTGATGGCGTGGTCACGTTTCCAGACCGTACCGTCCTTCACCTGCTTCAGATAAGCGAGGAAGCGGCGGCGGTGACGCTCTTCGACGGTAGCGATGGCGGCGAAGTGTTCGGCGAGTTCGTCGAAGCCCTCCTCACGGGCCACTTCAGCAGCGTTCTTGTAGAAATCCACACCTTCGCTCTCCTCTTCTGCTGCCGCGCATGCGAGGTTGGAGGCGGTGTCGCCTATGATGCCGGCATCCATGGTGACATTCACTGCCACCTGACCGCCCTGAAGATACTTGAAGAACACCTTGCCGTGATGGAGTTCGTTGGCTGCGGTATCCTTGAAGGCCTCGGCGATAGGATAATAGTTCTCCTTCTCTGCCTGCTGGGCGTAGAATATATAACGGGTGTAAGCCGTTGATTCGGCAATATAACTTTCGACGAGAAGTTTCTCTGTCCTGGTGCCTTTGATACTTTTTACTGTTGTGTCAGCCATAATGATAAGTTTTTTAATCTATTCTATTTCTAGAACCATCACACCTTGCAAAAGGTTTAGCCATCAATCCGAAAAATTCTCTCTGCGCAACAGCGTTTTGCAGAATTCACTGAAAAATATTAATTTTGCAACATAAACCTCTATCACGTTTTATTCTACAATTCCCATATTTCTTATTCCGAACGGTGCAATGAGATTCGACCAACTTGATCTGAGTGATGATGTGCTCGACGCTCTCGACGATATGCTTTTCGACGAGTGCACCCCCATTCAGGAGCAGGCTATCCCCAAGATTTTCGAGGGGCGCGACCTTATAGCCGTGGCGCAGACCGGCACTGGCAAGACCGCCGCCTACCTCCTGCCCGTCATCGACATGCTCGCCGACAAGCCCGAAGCCCCCGATGCAGTCTCCTGCATCGTCATGGCCCCGACGCGCGAACTCGCCCAGCAGATCGACCGTCAGCTCGAAGGTTTCAGTTACTATCTCCCCATCTCTTCATGCGCCATCTACGGGGGTACCGACGGTAAGGAATTCGCACGCCAGCAGAACGGGCTCAAAAAGGGAGCCGACGTCGTGATCGCCACTCCCGGCCGCCTCATCGCCCATCTCCAGCTCGGCGGCATCGATCTGTCGAAGGTGGAGTATTTCATTCTCGACGAAGCCGACCGCATGCTCGACATGGGATTTTTCGACGACATAATGCAGATCGTCAACCACACTCCGGACACACGTCAGACCCTCATGTTCTCGGCCACGATGCCTCCCAAGATCCAGCAACTCGCCAAAGCTATCCTCAAGGATCCCGCTGAGATCAAGATCGCCGTTTCGCGGCCCACCGAGAAAATCACCCAGAGCGCCGTCGTCTGCTACGAGCCCCAGAAGACTCCCGTGCTCCGTCATCTTTTCGCCACCAAGGCATCCCGTCGCGTCATCATCTTTGCCTCCTCCAAACTCAAGGTGAAGGATCTCGCCAAGGAATTGCGTCGCGGCCGGCTGAAAGTCGGCGAGATGCACTCCGATCTCGACCAGGATCGCCGCGAGGAGGTGATGCTCGATTTCCGTGCCGGAAAGATCGACATCCTCGTGGCCACCGACATTCTCGCACGCGGCATCGACATCGACGACATCGCCATGGTGGTCAACTACGACGTTCCCCGCGAGGCTGAGGACTATGTCCACCGCATCGGCCGCACAGCCCGTGCAGGTGCCGGAGGCGAGGCCGTCACTCTCATTTCTCCCAAGGAACAGAGTTGGTTCGGTCATCTCGAGGATTTCCTCGGCTATGAAGTGACAAAACTCGAGTTGCCTGCCGAACTCGGCGAAACTCCCTCCTACAATCCGCGACGCTCCGAACGGAAATCACCCCGCAAGGGAGGAGGGAAACCCGCTTCATCCGGCCGCAACCGCAACGACCGCCGCCGCTCCAAACCCTCGCATAAACCTATCGCCAAGGATAAGCCTCAGGCAGAGACACCGGCTGAAGTCGCCCCGGCACCTTCCTCATCCTCCTCTTCCGATAACACTCCCGCGAAAAAGCGCCGCTACAACCGCCGCCGGAAATCTTCGAAAAATTCATCCAACTCAGCATCATCACCCTCAAACCCCGCGCCAGAAGCATGAAAACCGCAGGTCTTACACTCTTATTGCTGGCAGCATTGCCGCTCATCGGCCATGCCGACATCACAACGCTCGAATTCCGTCCGGCCTATCAGCGTTCGGTCATCTATGACATACCGGTATTCATTCCCTCCGATACCCTCGCTGTCGACTCCCTCACTCTCGACGAGGCCGTGGGTATGCCTGAAATCGAGGTGCTTGATGCTTTCTTCGAAGGCGAGCCCATGGAGCCGGTACTCACCGACACCATCACCGAGATTTTCTTCGATGAGGAACACCCCTCACCCCTCCGTCCCACCTATCTCCGCCCCGTCGTGTTCGGAGGCGTCCAGATGTTCGACGGTCCCATGTCAATGCAGCCGCTCGTGACCACCCCCGGCGCCGAATGGCTCGACAACGACCAGGTGGCCTATGAACTCATCCGCCGCACACGCCAGAACTATATCCTCAACAATCCCGAGAAGATCGAATATATCGAGTGGCTGCTCCCGCAGCCCCCGAAAAAGTTCACGGCCACCATCGACCCCGAGCATGCACGCATCATCATCACCGAGACGCCTGAACTTCCACTACCCAATGACCTGATCGAGACAACCTTCGAGCGCCGCCACTGGCTCAAGACTTTCAACGCCAACCTGCAGTTCTCGCAAGCCTTCGTCTCCCCCAACTGGTATCAGGGCGGCAACAACAACCTCAACGCCCTCGCATCCCTCTACTACGATGTGAAACTCAATCCCGCTTTCCATCCCAATCTCCTCTTCGAGACCACCTTCCAGTATAAACTCGGAATCACCAATGCCCCCGAGGACAAACTGCGTCAGTACTCCATCTCCGAGGACCTTCTCCAGATCAACTCCACCTTCGGTTATAAATCGGTCAAGTGGAAGCGCTGGTACTACTCGGCAAATCTCGGTTTCAAGACCCAGATGCTCAACAATTTCAAGACCAACACCAACATGCTGAAGGCCTCGTTCATGTCTCCCTCCGAACTCAACGTCGGT
>CAMWGM010000162.1 GCA_947173755.1 uncultured Muribaculaceae bacterium | reverse complement strand
CGGGAATGCCGTGTGCTTCTTATGACCCTCAAGACGGGCGGTGTCGGTCTCAATCTCACCGTCGCCGATACAGTGTTCATCTTCGAGCCCTGGTGGAACAAAGCGGCCGAGGAGCAGGCTATCAACCGTCTGCATCGCATCGGTCAGAAAGCGAAGGTGCATTCCTACAGTCTCATAACCCACGACACGATAGAAGAGAAGATCCGGCAACTGCAGGAACAGAAGGCCGAACTTTTCGACTCGCTCATAGAATCAGATGGCACAATCGGCAAAAAACTTTCTGAAGAAGATATCAACTTTATTCTCGGCAAATAACGAGATCGACATGAAGTCAAAGAGCGATCATCCCGACTTAGTGCCGGCTGTCATAGAGACAACCCGGCTGTTTGTAAAGGCTGACGAGAAGTCTGTCGCACATTTCGCCGGACTTTTCGATAGCGCCTATACCAAAGACCGGATTCTGGTGCTTCTGCGCAATGCCGCTGCCATAATCGGTGACTCTGATCTCGCCTATGAGGGTCTCGCCGGCAGATCTGAGTTGAGAATTGAGGTAGGGGAGGTGAAAAATATCAGGCCATCCGAGAATAATAAGGAGTCACTTTGCAGGATGGCCGCACGTTGGTTTCATTGTCAGGAAAACTTCAATGCATTCTACGAGGTCATGCCTGATCCCTTCCGGCGAATGTGGCTGTCGGCCTGTTCGCTGACGTCGCTTACCCCCGAGAAATGTTCGGAAATATTGGGCCGCAACATAATGGTGACGACCGGGCGCGGCTACTGGCGTACGGAAACTGTCGACGGTAATCTTGTTCCCTGGCTCGTCTGGCCGCATTCCGTTTACTATGGAGTCAAGGTTCCACTCTCTTTGCCTCCCGAAATCAGGCCATACATTTTCCGCGCGGTCTATCCCCCGATGAAACTCGAGGAAATGACTGTCGACACCCTCCCGGAGAACGAGAAATATACATTGTTTGAGGATGCGGAGGGTACGTTCAAGGCTATTCCGGTGCTGGTAAATTTCTGCCGTCAGGGGATTCTGATGAACGGAGCCACCAAGATGGGTGTGACAATGGCGCGGAAAATGCACAAGTCTCTCGGCCTGCGCGAATTTTTCCCCGACTCTGTCGATAAGGATGACAGTGTCTGGCGCACGACGTTGTTAGCAGCCACGGTCTGTCAGATAATGGATGGGATAAAATCGACGCAGTCGGTTTCGGCTAAAATGGTTCTGAAGAAACTGATCGAATTTTCTCCAATTGGAAAGTCGCAATCGATGTTTTTCAGACATCTTATGCCTCACTACGGATGGCGTAACAACCATGCCATCATGGAGGGTGCAACCACGCTGCTAAATGCCGGAGTGAAGGAGGTGCTCATCCGGATCCCCGCTGGGAAATGGGTGTCTTTCAAGAATATCATCCGGCAGATAATGGGTGACTCATACCAGGACATCCTGTTTTCAGCGTTCCGTGGCGGAAGCGACGCTGCAAATATACTCAATAGCCGTTCCGCCTGCTACGTCAACGATTTCAATTTCAAACAGCAGTTCGGAGTGCCTCTCGTGCAGGCTTACCTGACCTATCTCGCCTCTTTCGGTGCTGTTGAACTTGCCTACAACGCCTCTGAGCCCAAAGATCCCTCCCCCATGAGCCGTCTGGCTTATGTGCGTCTCACTCCCTTAGGCCGTTTTCTGTATGGTCTTGACAAGTCGATGCCTCATTTGTCCGGAACCGAGGAGAACCTGAATTTCGAACTCTCCGACACGCGTCTTCTCTTCAGGCCCTTCAGTGCCGATAATCCCTATCTGACCATAATAAAGGATTTTGCCAGACCTGTCGGGGCCGGACGCTATGCCGTCACACCGGAATCTTTTCTGGCAGGGTGTAATTCGCGAGAAGATCTGCAGGATCGTATCGACTTGTTTCATGAGATTGTCAGTTCTGAACCCCCGCAGATATGGGAGGATTTCTTCGCGAAAATGCTCTCCAATGCATCGGCTTTCTTAACACATAACAATCCTATGTATATAGTAAGGGTGAGCGATGATCATCCCGAACTGCTGCGCATCATATCTTCGGATCCCGTCCTCAGGAAATTTGTCATCCGGGCCGAGCAGGGTTATCTTCTCTATCCTCTTGCGAAAGGCTCAGAATTTTTAGAGCGCATGAAGCAACTCGGCTATCTGATATAATAATTGCATTGAATAGAAAGGTATAGAAATATGGAAACTCTCATCATTGTTCTTCTGATAGCGTCGCTGGTCGTCTGCTTCCTGTCGGCCACCATTGCCGGTATTGTGGCTTATGCCGCACTGCTGCTGACCTTCTTCGCCGGCGGCTCGATAAGTGTCTCCACGCTCATCTTCTGGGGCGTCGCTTTAGCCATTGTCGTGGCTCTCCGCCTGATGCTCCCGGCCACCATCAATGCCCATCATGAAGGAAGTCTTTATATCACTGCCGGCGGTGTCGGTGGTCTCTTCATCGGTATCGCGGTCTTCCCGACGGCGACGCCTGCCGTGATCATCGTGGCGGCTGTACTTGGAGCGCTCGCCTATGCCACGACACCCGGAGGTCGCCAGACTCTTGGATTTCCCTCGCGCAAAGCCGTCAATTATCTTTGCGCTAAAGGACTCCCTGTCATAGTGGCTCTCACCATGATCGTGATTTCATTTGTTTCGCTCCGTCACCCTCTGTCGTTATGAAAAGAATTCTCCTCTCTCTGCTGCTTATTGTCAATGTCGCGACCTTCGCTTCCGCACAGAGTCTCACTCAACTCAAGCGTGAGAAACCTGATCTGGAGTCGATCCGCCGCAATACGCTCGACAGGACATCACCCTATTATTACCCGCGCCTTATGGCGGAATTCCAGCGTAACGACACGCTGATGAAGATCGACAAGTTTCGCCACCTCTATCTGGGCACGATGTTTCAGGAAGACTATAATCCCTACCGGTCATCGGAGCGCGAACTCCAATACCGTGCCGTGCTCAACCGCTCGAAGACTCTGACGCGCCAGGAATGTGATTCAGTGATCGTCACAGCCACACGTTCGCTCGAGGATAATCCTTTCAATCTCGGCGAAATGGTGATGCTGATCAATGCCCTCCGCGGAAAGGGTAAGACCAATCTGGCAAACATATGGCAGTATAAACTCAACTATCTTCTGATGGCCATCGTCTCCACCGGCACCGGTGAGGATGAGGAGAACGCCTGGTATATCATCGAGCCCCAGCACGAGTATGTGCTGCTCAACATGATGGACTATATCGTCACCGACCACATATTCTATGATCCGTCATACGAATATATCTCCGTCCGCAATTCCTCCGGTCGCGATGCGGGAGGTTTCTACTTCAATATCGGTCCTCTTCTCCAGGAATATTACCGCAAACATCCCGACGAACTTTAGACCCGGGAAAATATAAGTAAAAAGAAACTCCGGTGCTTCGCGCAGACTGCCGTAGCACCGGAGTTTCTTTTGTTGTTATCCGAGGTGAGATCAGATGTTTTCCGAGAGGTGCGATGCGATCTCGCCGATAGTGTTGAGCGATTCAAGATCGGTGGTGGCTGCCTGCCGGAAACTTTCGGTGTAGGAAGCGATGAACTGTGGGTTCATCTGGCTCTGAATACTTGCGGGAAGGACATTCTTGATAATGTCGGTCAGCAGATCGACAATTGTGGCCTTCTGTTCGGGAGTAACTTCAGCCTTCGATGTGGCGTATTTGGTCATGAGAGCCACCAGGTCTCCTTTAATATCGAGAATCTGCTCCGCTTTGGCTGATTCAGATTTGACTGCGATTTCCTTCAGGGAGTTGATGAAATCGGCAGCGTCATTGTTTTTGCACGATGGGAGGGTGAACATGAGCAGGCTCACGAGGAGCATGAGCGCTGCCGAAGAGAGTTTCTTAGTCATTTTTTTACGGATCAGTTGAGGTTGAGATTATAACGGGCAAACTCAAGGTCGGCGGCAGCGCGGTTGGCGAAGTCGGGGTTGAGTTTGACTGCCTGACGGATGTTGGAACGTACCATCTGCTCGTTGCCGGTGCGGGCACCGAGGACGGCCATCAGGTAATATGTGGTGGCATCAGGCGTCATGATTCCGGCGAGTGTGGTCTTGGCTTTCGCATAGTCTTTTGCAAGGATCTGGGCGAGAGCGGCGTTGTTGCTCTTATCGGCACCGAAGGCTTTGACAGCGGCGTTGACATCACCTTGCTCGAGATAAAGCAGACCGAGGGCGGAACCGAGTTCCTCAAGTCCGGCTGCCTGACCGAACGATGCGGATGCCGAGCGGAGATCGTTGTTGAGAAGAGCCACGAGACCTTGATTCATCTGTGCTTCGGGAGCCGATGCGTTGAGACGGGCTGCTTTCTTGAACGAAGCCATGGCTGCGTCATAGTCGCCTGTGCGATACTGCACTGTACCGAGGTCGTTGAAACCGCGGTAGTCAGAGGGATAGAGGCGTGTGACTGCGGTGTAGATCGCCCTGTCTCATATACACATCACAGAGCCCCCGAGACCTCTCTACATGTCGTA
>CAMWGM010000161.1 GCA_947173755.1 uncultured Muribaculaceae bacterium | reverse complement strand
GCGCGACGATCTCTCGAAACCGGAACTCGAACTTATGGCTGCTGTCGAGGCTCATCAGGAGGATGTGTCATAAGAGATTACCGACCAATCCCTCGAACCTGCTCCGGTAGAGGAATCTGCTCCGGTAGAAGAACCTGCGAAAGAAGAGATCGACACAGACGGTCAGCAGCAGATCGAGAACCCGTCTGTCGATAATACTCCGGAGGAGAAGTCTGCCGAATCTCCGGAGAAGGAAGAAGTTTTCGATATAGAAGAGTTAGAACTTCCCGAGGCGCCCGCCGTCCCTGTCCCTACCTCTATGCTGTCCGATTTCGAACAGAAGAAGGAAGAAACTGAGCCTTCAACTGAAGTCGAAACTGAAGTCAGCACAGTTGAGGCTGACGAAAAGGAGGACTCGAACGACGAAAAGAGTTCTGAAGTTCAGAGTGAAGAGGTTGCAAATCCTTCCGAAGCAGAACCGGAAGAAATACTGGTCGAACAACCCGTGACCCCGGTTATTGTCGAACCGACTCAGCCCCTTAATGACGAAGAGTCGGCTCCCGCGGTCAAACCGGTAACGGCCAAAACCGTAACTGAATCAGAAAATGAGGATGACGAGGAAGAACTATACGTTGCGACTCCGAAATCTTCGGGTGGTTCAGGTTTCGGACTTGGTTTTCTCGTCGGTATCATCGTCGGACTTGCCATCGGCGCATGTGCAGCATATTTTGCGATAGATTATATTAATCCCACCCCTTCCCCGACCGTGATTCTACCTGTTGAGGACGAGATTGCCGAGGAGATCGACTCAATGACGACTCTGGTTACAGAACCTACCGATTCGGTAGCTGACCCCGTAACTCAGGAGTCGGAAGCCGAGGTGACATCTCCGGCACTATCACCGGAACCGGTGGAAGAAAAAACGGCTAAGCCCTCGCAACCTGAAACTCCTCAGCCAACCGAGACTACGAAGAGTTCCGCTTCGGTAAAGGATACGGTAAAACCGGGTTATAACCTCGCAAAGATGGCTCTTCATCATTACGGCGCAAAAAACTTCTGGGTCTACATCTACGAGGAAAATAAAGACAAGATTAAAAATCCCAACAATCTCCCGGCCGGCCTGGTGCTGGTTATCCCCCCGGCATCGAAATACGGTATCGATCCTAAAAATCCGGCAAGCCTTCAGGCTGCCAAGGAGAAAGAAGCCCAGATCGTTTCAAAGCATTCAAATAAATAAAATCATTCGACATCCGGTCTCAGTCGGCTCCCCAAAGCGGGCCGCTGAGACCGGGAGTCGTTTTAACACAAGGCAATGGAACCACTTAAGCATGAGTGTGGCGTGGCAATGATCCGCCTTCTCAAACCACTTGGCTACTACAAAGAAAAATATGGCACATACGCCTACGGTCTCAACAAACTCTATCTCCTCATGGAGAAGCAGCACAACAGAGGTCAGGAAGGGGCCGGTATCGGAGTGGTGAAAATGCACTCACGTCCGGGCCACGAGTATGTATTCCGTGAGAGGGCTCTTGGCAAGGATGCCATTCAGGAAATATTTGACACAGTAAAAAGTAAACTTGCGGATGCCGACATCGCCTCGATGAACGATGCCGAAGCCGAACTCTATGCTCCCTTCATCGGTGAAATCTATATGGGTCACCTCCGCTATTCTACAACCGGAAAAAGCGGCATCTCCTATTGCCATCCGTTTCTTCGCCGCAACAACTGGCGGTCAAGAAACCTACTGATGTGCGGAAATTTCAACATGACCAATGTTGATACGATTTTTGACCGTGTCGTCGGGCATGGTCAGCATCCGCGCATCTTTTCAGACACCGTGATCCTTCTCGAACAACTGGGAGAGGCTCTTGACAAAGAAAATCACCGTGTCTATCGTCAGTATCGGGATTCGATGGATGATCCGCAACTCACATATACCATCGAGGATAACATCGATATGAAACGTGTGCTCGCACGCACTGCTTTCGAGTGGGACGGCGGTTTCGTAATCTGCGGTGCCACGGGTTCGGGTGATATGTTTGCCCTGAGAGACCGTCACGGCATCCGTCCGGCTTTCTATTATATGGATGATGAAGTCGTGGTGGTTGCGTCCGAACGACCCGTCATTCAGACCGTGATGAACGTCGCACGACGTGAAGTCAACGAACTCCGCCCGGGATCTGCCGTCATCGTGACAAAAGGTGGTAAGGTTGAAGTGACCGATATCCTCGGTGAGGCTGACAACAAACGCTGCCAGTTCGAGCGTATCTACTTCTCCCGCGGAAGTGATGCCGACATCTATCGCGAGCGAAAGGCCCTCGGACGTAATGTCGTGCCTGCCATAATGAAAAGCATCGACGGAGATCTCGATCATACTGTATTCTCCTTCATCCCGAACACTGCAGAGGTTGCCTTCATCGGAATGGTCGGCGGACTTGAAGATCAACTGAACAGGCTGAAGCAGGAGAGCATTCTAAAGGCGCAATCTGACGGTGCACTTACACCCGAAACGCTCACCCGGATTATGAACCGCAAACTCCGTGTAGAGAAAGTCGCGATCAAGGATATCAAACTCCGCACCTTCATTGCCGAAGGGGAGGCCCGTAATGATCTTGCCGCCCATGTCTATGACGTCACTTACGGTATCGTCCAGAATAATGTCGACAATCTCGTTGTGATCGACGACTCCATCGTGAGAGGAACCACACTGAAGCAGTCGATTCTCCGCATGCTCGACCGTCTGCATCCCCGGAAGATTGTCGTTGTCTCGTCGTCACCACAGGTACGTTATCCTGACTACTACGGCATCGACATGTCACGTATGGCCGAATTTATCGCTTTCCGTGCGGCTGTCGAACTCCTCAAGGAAAGAGGAATGGACAATGTTCTCACGGAAACTTACGAAGCATGTCTGCGCCAGGAAAAACTCCTTGATTTCGAAGTGAGAAACTGCGTGAAAGCCATCTATTCCCCCTTCACGCAGGAAGAGATTTCCCGAAAAATTGTAGAAATGCTGACTGCCGACGGCTCAATCACTGCAGAGGTCGATATCATCTATCAGACTCTCGAAGGGCAGCGGCAGGCAACTCCTGACACTCCCGGTGATTGGTATTTCTCCGGCGACTATCCTACCCCCGGAGGAACACGACTGGTCAACCGGGCCTTCATAAATTACTACGAAGGTAACGCCGAAAAACGCTGAGACCAATGAAGTTCTCCCCGAAACATTTGTTCGCATTCGTTGTGCTTTGGAGCGCACTTCAACTTTGCGCCCAGAAGCCCGGAGAAACGACTTTCTATTATTCTCCTCTCCCGACAACAGTTGATGGTGACACTCTGTCCATCATTCTTGCCGGAAGTTTCCCGATTGACTATGTGACTATACAGGCAAGAGTGCGGATACCCGAATTCAAGCCGGGAGCGGGGAGAACCGGGGAAGAATGGACTTTAGGCTTCAAGACTTCCGAAGGCACGCAGATCGGTGCAAGGATCAGTTTTGAGTTTATCGACTATGATTTGCCCGCGCCATATGTAAATGTTGAACTGTTATCTGAGGGGCAGGTAGTAAAGAGTGTCGCCTCACAGTCTTTCAGCCGTAAGCCTACCGGTTATAATACCCTGATTCTTAATGTAAACAATCTGTCAGGTGAAATGGAGATCATCGGTGGTTGCGAGGACCTCTCGCTGATTGCTACCCTCGCGACAGATGGGAAGGAAATGACGGAAGTGTTCGTCAGTTCGCCCCGACGGGCTGACGTGGCTCTGCTCACTGCGCGGACCTCGGTCGAGCCCGGCAGATTTCTCCATTCAGGCTGGTCACAGGAGGATCTCAGTCAAAGACTCTCAGGCAGAACTGAAGGCGTAGAAGGGTGGTGGGATTACCTCGATCGGGAAAATATGCCTGACTACGCACGTCCCGGAGGCAAATATCGCCTGGCTGTGGTTGAATCACAATTGCAGGATGGAGTGTACGATATAATTTATCTCGGAGGAGCCTCCATCAATCCCGAGCAATGGCACCCTTATACTCTCAAAGGCAAACTGACACCAACCCCGGCCATTGAGGGGAGTTTCTCCCTTCTGTGGTATGACGCGGAATTTAATGAGATCAACGAAGAATGTTTCGCCACGCTATCGGCAGACGGCCGGATACTGACACTGTCCTTCCCGCTTTTACAGTCGGTTTTGCGTTTCGGAAGAAAAGAATGATGGCCGGTTCGTTCAGCGCACCTCGATTCCGACTTCGGTAATACCCCGAAGTGTATCGACTCTCATGATGTGGCGGACACCGACCGGAATGGTCAGGTCGATGGCTGCCCGGTTAGACAACGGGATTTCCGTCTGATAACTTGCTCCGAAACCTTTACCGAGCCATCGTCCGTAGATGTCGGCGAGAGTAACATTGACAGTGTCTCTTACGATATGACGGTCATCGACATGGTAAGTCACCTCAAGCCAGAGATTGGAATAGGGATATGCGTAAGTCTCTCGCATCCCGAGCATAAGCGTGCAGTCGGAGAGCGACGAATCATTATCTTCGAGGGCCGGATTGAGTAC
>CAMWGM010000160.1 GCA_947173755.1 uncultured Muribaculaceae bacterium | reverse complement strand
GGCTATCGGATGGTTTATCGACGAATACGGCATTGCTCAGGTTTCGATGAACATCACCGACATCGGGGTCACACCGCTCCACGTCGCCTTCGACGAAGTGTGCCGTGCGGCCTCAGCCCGCGGTCTTCGCGTCACGGGCACGGAGATTGTCGGACTAGTTCCTAAACGCACACTCATCGAAGCCGGACGCTACTTCCTTCACAAGCAGCAGCGATCTACGGGCATATCTGAGAGCGAGATTATCCGCATGGCTGTCAAATCCATGGGTCTTGACGAACTCTCGCCTTTCCGTCCCGAGGAAAAAGTGATAGAATACATGATTGCCCCCTCCGTCAAAGGGAAGAAACTGACTGACATGACATGCGCGGAATTTGCTCAGGAGACTGCCTCCGAATCACCCGCACCTGGAGGAGGCTCGATATCAGCATACATGGGTGCCCTGGCTGCCGCACTCGGAACCATGGTGGCAAATCTTTCCTCCCACAAGGCCGGATGGGATGACCGTTGGAAAGAATTCTCCGATCAGGCCGATCGCGGCCAGGAACTCATGACACGCCTGCTTCAACTTGTCGATGAAGACACCGAGGCTTTCAACCGCATAATGGAAGCCATCAAGATGCCTAAATCTTCCCCTGAAGAAAAACAACTCCGAACCGAAGCAATAGAGGCCGCCACCCTTTATGCCACCGAAGTGCCGCTCACCACTATGGAAGCAGCCGCAGCCGTGTTCCCGCTTCTCGAGTCGATGGCTTCCTCAGGCAATCCCGCGTCGGTCAGCGATGCCGGTGTCGGCGCTCTCGCAGCCCGATCGGCTGTGCTCGGTGCCCAGCTAAACGTCCTCATCAATGCCTCATCGCTCAAAGATCGCGAAAAAGCCGATCTTCTCATCCGAAAGGCAGAAGTCATCGCTTCCGAGGCAATCGCATCAGAGACAAAAGTTCTAAACATTGTCAACCGCGTCCTTCAGGGCGAATAATTTCCCGCAGTTATGACAAAAGAAGAATTCCGCTCCACTGTAGGTGCCGGCATCCCTACTATCCTTCCGGAAGCCAAACCTTTCGACCCGTCGGTCAACCATGCTCCCCGCCGCAAGGATATTCTTTCTAGAGATGAGAAGAAACTGGCCGTCAGAAATGCTCTACGATACTTTCCCGCTCATCTCCATGAGCAACTCGCCCCTGAGTTTGCCAATGAACTCGAGACTTACGGACGCATCTACATGTACCGTTTCCGTCCCGACTACGAGATGTATGCGCGCCCGATCGACGAATATCCGGCGCGCTCCCGACAGGCTGCGGCCATCATGATGATGATCCAGAACAATCTCGATCCCCGCGTGGCTCAGCATCCGCACGAACTCATTACCTACGGCGGCAATGGTGCCGTCTTCCAGAACTGGGCACAGTATCTCCTCACGATGAAATATCTTTCGGAGATGACCGACTCCCAGACACTCGTCATGTATTCGGGCCATCCTCTGGGTCTATTCCCATCACATCCCGACGCACCTCGCGTCATTGTCACCAACGGCATGGTCATCCCCAACTATTCCAAACCTGACCATTGGGAACGATTCAATGCTCTCGGTGTATCTCAATACGGTCAGATGACTGCCGGATCGTATATGTATATCGGTCCCCAGGGCATCGTCCACGGGACCACTATCACCGTCCTCAACGCCGGTCGCAAACGTCTCGCCGACGGAGCCGATGATCTCGGAGGTATGCTCTTCGTCTCTGCCGGACTAGGGGGGATGTCGGGCGCTCAGCCGAAGGCCGGAAACATTGCCGGTGTCGTCAGCGTGATTGCCGAAGTCAATCCCAAGGCTGTCCGTACGCGCTACGAGCAGGGGTGGGTGGACGAAATCTATACATCTCTCGACGACCTTCTTGTCCGAGTCGCAGAGGCACGCGCTGCCCGCGAGGCTGTCTCTCTCGCCTATCAGGGAAACGTGGTCGATCTGTGGGAACGTCTCGCTGCCGAAGGTGTGAAGGTCGATCTGGGCTCCGACCAAACGTCACTGCATAATCCGTGGGCCGGAGGTTATTACCCTGCCGGACTGAGTTTTGAGGAATCGAAATTGATGATGGCTGAAAATCCCGAAGAGTTCAGGAGTCGGGTTCAGGAGTCGCTGCGTCGTCAGGTTGCAGCCATCAACCGTCTGACAGCCGACGGAATGTACTTCTTTGATTACGGCAACGCGTTCCTGCTCGAATCTTCGCGCGCCGGTGCAGACATACTCAAACCTGACGGGTCGTTCCGTTATCCTTCCTATGTGCAGGACATCATGGGACCGCGCTTTTTCGATTATGGATTCGGTCCCTTCCGCTGGGTATGCACCTCGGGTTCAGCCGAAGATCTGGCCAAGAGTGACGCAATAGCCGCAGAGGTCCTCGAGGAAGTCCTCGCCACAGCCCCCGATGAGATCAAAGGTCAGTTGCGCGACAATATCCACTGGATCCGTGAGGCAGGTAAAAACAATCTCGTTGTCGGATCGCAGGCACGCATCCTGTATGCCGATTCCGAAGGGCGCACAAAAATTGCCAGGGCATTCAACGATGCCATAGCCCGGGGTGAAATCTCCGCGCCGATTGTCCTCGGTCGTGACCATCACGACGTCTCGGGCACAGACTCGCCTTACCGTGAGACCTCCAATATCTATGACGGCTCACAATTCACGGCCGACATGGCTGTTCACAACGTGATCGGCGATTCTTTCCGCGGTGCCACATGGGTTTCGATCCACAACGGCGGCGGCGTTGGTTGGGGAGAAGTGATCAACGGAGGTTTCGGCATGGTGATCGACGGTTCCGACTCCGCCCGTCGTCACATTGACGAAATGCTGCTGTGGGATGTCAACAACGGTATCGCCCGCCGTTCATGGGCCCGCAATGAGGGGGCCATCTCCGCCATAAAGCGCGAGATGGAGCGCACTCCCGGACTCGAGGTCACTCTTCCGAATATCGCCGACGACAACCTTATAGAGAATCTTTTCTAACTTGAAAAATCTAATACTATGGTCCATTATATCAGCCCCGAACGCCTCACGATCGAGCGTGTTGGCGAAATAATCGACAATCACATGACCATCGCCCTGAGCGATGAATCGGTGCGCCTCATCACACGCTGCCGCGAATACCTCGACAACAAGATCAGCGAATGCGACCACCCTATTTACGGTATCACCACCGGTTTCGGTTCGCTCTGCAACATTTCGATAGACAGTGCCGATCTTTCCACACTGCAGGAAAACCTCGTGAAGTCTCACGCATGCGGATGTGGCGAGAAGGTCGATCCCAGAATTGTCAAGATCATGCTCCTCACCAAGATCATGTCTCTTTCGTTCGGCAATTCGGGTGTACAACTTTCGACAGTGGAGCGCATGGTCGATTTCTTCAACGAAGATATCATCCCCGTGGTCTATCAGCTCGGTTCGCTCGGTGCGTCGGGCGACCTTGCCCCGCTCGCCAACATGTGCCTCCCGTTGCTCGGACTCGGAGAGGTGCTCTACAAGGGGGAGATCCGTCCCGCTTCAGAAGTTCTTGCCGAGAAAGGATGGAAACCTGTTAAACTCGGTGCTAAAGAAGGTCTCGCTCTCCTCAACGGGACGCAGTTCATGTCGGCCCACGCTGTCGACGCCATTCTCAATGCCCGTCGTCTAAGCGCTCTCGCAGACAAGATCGGCGCACTGTCGCTCGACTCCTTCGACGGACGCATCGATCCCTTCAACGATGAAGTCAATGCTGTCCGGCCCCATCCCGGCCAACTCGCAACCGCACGTGCTGTCCGTCATCATCTCGAAGGCAGCGAACTAATCCGCCAGCCCAAAAAGCACGTTCAGGATCCCTATTCGTTCCGTTGCATGCCGCAGGTGCACGGCGCTGTTAAGGACGCGCTCGAATATGTCGGTAACGTCATAGAGACAGAGATAAATTCCCCCACCGACAACCCAACAATCTTCCCCGAAAGCGACATCATCGTCTCGGCTGGAAATTTCCATGGTGAACCTATCGCACTGCCGATGGACTATCTCACACTCGCCCTCTCCGAACTTGCCAGTATCTCCGAGCGACGCATCTACCGTCTCATCTCCGGACATCGCAATCTTCCTCCTTTCCTGGTTGCCAAGCCGGGTCTCAACAGCGGTTTCATGATCCCGCAGTATGCAGCCGCTTCGATTGTCAACCAGAACAAAGGTCTCTGCTGGCCTACGAGTTGTGACTCCATTCCCTCTTCACAGGGACAGGAAGACCATGTCTCGATGGGAGGTAATTCCGCGACTAAACTCTGCAGGGTCGTTGCCAACACAGAGCGTGTCCTCGCCATCGAACTTTTCAATGCCGCGCAGGCTCTCGAATTCCGCCGTCCGCTCAAGACATCCCCTGAACTCGAGGAGTGGCACAGCGAGTACCGCAAGCATGTACCGTTCATCGACAATGACACTGTCATGACTCCCTACA
Source organism: uncultured Muribaculaceae bacterium (assembly GCA_947173755.1). GTDB lineage: Bacteria > Bacteroidota > Bacteroidia > Bacteroidales > Muribaculaceae > Duncaniella. The sequence goes on along the minus strand of CAMWGM010000160.1, from coordinate 108 downwards.
TTCAGGCTTCAGTCGAATTTCTTCGCGAAAAATGCTGAACCGCATGCTGATCAAGAACATTTCTATGCTCGTCGGCATTGACGAGAGCCACGACCTTTTCAAACGGGG
>CAMWGM010000159.1 GCA_947173755.1 uncultured Muribaculaceae bacterium | reverse complement strand
TTCTAAAGGAACTGGCAGATGAATGTCATAAACAAGGAATCGCGTTGCATCTCTACTATTCACATCTCGATTGGGTGAGAGAGGATTATCCGCAGGGACGTACCGGAAATGACACCGGAAGAGACCCATCGAAAGCGGATTGGAACTCATATTACGGATTCATGAACCGGCAGTTGACCGAACTACTCTCTAACTACGGTCCGATCCGCACCATATGGTTTGACGGATGGTGGGATCATGATGAGGATGCCACCCCTTTCGACTGGCATCTCTCTGAACAATATGAAATGATCCACCGGCTTCAGCCGTCATGTATGGTTGCCAACAACCACCATCAGAACCCTTTTCCGGGAGAAGATATACAGATATTCGAGAGGGATCTTCCTGGTGAAAACACGGCCGGCCTCTCCGGACAGCAAGTGAGCCGTCTCCCTCTCGAGACATGCAACACCATGAACGGTATGTGGGGGTATAAGGTCATCGATCAGGATTACAAGGACTCTTCCACTCTGATACGCTATCTTGTGAAAGCGGCCGGAATGGGTGCCAATCTGCTCCTCAACGTAGGTCCGCAACCGAATGGCGATCTTCCCGAAGCGGCCTTGTCGCGGATGAAGGAAATCGGGAAATGGCTTCGGGAAAACGGAGAAACGATCTATGCTACGGAGGCCGGAGATTTCCCCGCGCAGGAGTGGGGAATAAGTACACGGAAAGGAGACAGACTTTTTGTTCATGTTTTCGATTCTTCCAAATCTGAGATAAATGTGCCTGTCAAGGGGAAGGTCAAAGAGGCGAAAGTGTACGGCTCCGACAAGAATGTTGACTACTCCGAGTGCGAGGATGGTAGCGTAACCCTTCACATCGGTACCATACCGCAAGGATGCGATGATTACATTATTGAACTGACTACCTCAATTTAGAAACACTTATTATCGGAACATGGAACATTGTCAGTATTATCAAAAACAAATTGATGTAACGATATGTTAATAATTAGAAAGAGGATAACTCTGACTTTCCATCTCATCACAGAATAAAACGCTAAACAATATGATTCGTTTCAACCGTTCATCGTGCATCCCTATGTCAGCGATTTTGAGCCTGACTCTCCTGTTGTCCGGATGCAGTAACCATGATAAGCCGACCGCCCAAGGACCGATTAGGGTAAATGTCGAGGTAGTCGGTAGTTCCATTGCAGTCAGCGACGGCCAGGAATTCTCCGGAACAGTAGAATCTGCCGACGCCTCCACCGTCAGTTTCTCCGTGCCCGGGACCATCAGCAAAATTTTTGTAGAAGAGGGGCAGAAAGTTTCAAAAGGCCAGATGCTCGCTCAGATAAAAAGCGAGAGCCTCGTCAATTCACGCAACATCGCTCAGGCAGAACTCGAGGAGGCACGCGACGCCTATCAGCGTCTGAAAAAACTTCACGATGCCAATGCTCTCCCCGACATCAAATGGGTCGAGATCCAGGCCAAACTCAAGCAGGCTGAAAATGCCGCCGCTCTTGCCGACAGAGCGGTAGCAGATGCTTCGATATATTCACCTCTTAACGGATATGTTGCTGAAAAGTTTGCCAATGAAGGGCAGACCGTTGTTCCGGCCGAGCCGATAATGAAAGTGGTCAATCTTAACAGACTTCAGGTTGTTATTTCGGTGCCCGAAAACGAAATTTCGCACTTCGGTCCTGAAACGACGGCCAAAGTCACTTTCGATGTCGCAGACAAAACTGTCGTAGCTGGAAAAATCGGTCTCAAAGGTGTTGAGGCTAATCCTCTTACTCGCTCCTACTCTGTCAAATTCGATATCGCGAACCCCGAAGGAAAAATTATGCCGGGCATGATAGGTTCAGTTTCTGTTGAAGGCTTGAGGAGTAACACCACGACCCCTGAACAAACAGAAATCACACTCCCGAGTCAGGCAGTACTTCTGGCCTCCGACAACAGTCAGTTCGTATGGTTGGTAAAAGAGGGTAAGGCTGTACGCCGGACGGTGGTGGCCGATGAACTCTCTGCCAACGGAGTGAGAGTGAAAAGCGGTCTCACCAGAGGTGACAGCGTGATTGTGGCCGGTATGCACAAAGTGGGAACCGGTTCGCCCGTTACAGTCGTCAAGTAAATCACTTAACAACTAAGCGATATGGCAACAAATTCGACACCGCAGCCAACCAATCCTATTGTGGCAGCGGGAATTAAATACCTCAAGGAGGTGATTCTGCTTGTGTGCGTACTGATAGCCTTCGGCATCTATGCGTTGAAAGTGATGGATAAGAACGAATTTCCATCCTTTACGATACGCGAAGGTGTCGTAGCGGCTGTCTATCCGGGCGCTACCGTCGAACAGATAGAACAGGAAGTTCTCAAGCCACTTGAGGACTACATTTTCTCCTACAAACAGGTTAACAAAAAGACAACACATTCTCAGATAACCTCAGGGATGGTGATCATTTTCGTCGAACTGGACAATGATGTTGAGAATACCGATGAATTCTGGAACGAATTTAAAATCGGTATGGAACAGGAGAAACTGAAACTCCCGGCCGGAGTGCTCGGAGTCGAGACCTTGAGCAACTTCGGAGATACTTCGGCTCTTCTCATCACCATGCAAAGCGACGATAAAACCTATCGCGAACTCGGCGATTACATGGACCGTCTCAAAGACCGTCTGCGTACGGTCGAGAGCGTCGGCACCATGAGCGTGACAGGCAAACAAAATGAAGAGATCGCCGTCTATCTCAATCCTGAAAAACTTAAACACTACGCTTTGTCGGAAACGACGGTCGGCGCTACACTTCTCGCCCAGGGTTTTCAAACTACAGGGGGCTCGCTGCGCAACGGCAACTATACCCAACCCATCATAGTCAAGAGGACTGTGGGTACCATCGCCGATGTGGCCGACATGATTGTGCTTTCGACTCCCGACGGCGGTGTCGTCAGACTGGGCGATGTGGCTGACATCCGTCGTGAATACCCTGAGCCTGACAGTTACATATCCAATAATTTCCAGAAATGCATTCTGCTGAGTGTCCAGATGAAAGAGGGCTACAACATTGTCGAGATGGGCGCTCAGGTGGATAAACAGATCGAAGCGTTTAAGGAAGAGTTGCCCGAAAGCGTGACTCTATTCAAGATTACGGATCAACCTGTTGTGGTGAACAGTTCGGTCAACTACTTCCTGGTTGAACTTCTTGTGGCCATCATTGCAGTGGTTGTCGTCATCATGATCCTGCTGCCTTTTAAGGTTGCACTGATAGCCGCCTCGACAATTCCCATCGCCATCTTTATCTCTCTCGGACTCTTCTATACGTTCGGGATAGAACTCAACACCGTCACGCTCGCGTGCCTGATTGTGTCGCTCGGAATGATCGTCGATAACTCAGTGGTGATTATCGATGACTATGTTGAACTGATATCTGAAGGAATGGACCACTATTCGGCCACCCTCAGGTCGGGCACAGAATTCTTTAAAGCGATTTTCTCGGCGACCCTTGCCATCTCGGTGACATTTTTCCCGTTCCTAATCACTGTCAAGGGAATGTTCCGTGACTTCCTGACAGATTTCCCGTGGGGAATGACGATCATCCTTTTCGTCTCCCTTATTCTCGCGGAACTTCTCGTGCCGTTCCTCCAATACCGACTTATAAAGAAGCCTATTTATAAGTTGCAGCAGGAGGCGATAGCCACGGGAAAGAAGAAATTCAGTTTCTTCGTGTCGATGCAGAACGGTTATAACAAAGTGATCGATCTTTGCTTCGCGTGGCCCAAGACAACGCTCGCATTGGGAGTGGTCTGTGTTGTTGTTGGCGCATGGCTTTTCATTTCACGCCCGTTGCAACTCATGCCGATTGCCGAGCGAAACCAGTTTGCAGTGGAAATTTTTCTCCCGGCAGGAACCTCGGTCGAGAGGACTACCGAAGTGGCCGACTCGCTGGAGCGCATTCTTTCCAAAGACCCGCGCGTTGTTTCGATCGCTTCGTTCCACGGTTGCTCGTCTCCCCGCTTCCAGGCCACCTATGCCCCTCAGGTAGGAGGACCTGATTTCGCACAGTTCATAGTCAATACGAAAAGCAACGCTGCCACCATCGACGTGCTCAACGAGTACACCGAGAAATATGAAAGTTATTTTCCGGATGCATTCGTGCGTTTCAAGCAATTGAGTTACTCGACAGCATCCTATCCCATCCAGATCAAGATCAAAGGTGAGGATCCCGCCACACTTCAGGCTTTTGCAGATTCGGTTGCCGATATCGCCCGACATGTTCCCGGACTGCGCAATGTGCGCACATCTATGGGAAATCCACTTGCATCGGCAACCGTGATCCCCGACAAAACACGTGCCGAACGTCTCGGCCTTAACTCGACTCTTATGGAGACTTCACTTGCCATGCGTTATTCAGCAGGTGTACCTGTTGCAACCGTATGGGAAGGTGATTACGGAATTCCTGTCACTCTGAAAACCAACACGTCGCGATTGGGGAACGTTTCCGATCTCAAGGACGAGCCTATGCCTGTTTTAGGATTGGGCACAGTACCGCTCCGCCAGATTTCGACCGTCGTGCCCGAGTGGCATCCCGGGATGCTGACC
>CAMWGM010000158.1 GCA_947173755.1 uncultured Muribaculaceae bacterium | reverse complement strand
TTGACTCGCGGGTTTCCTTATCTTGGTAGCTGGTAGTTTGGGTATCAGTCGACCTTCGCTTGTGTGGTGTTAGTGCGGGGATGAGTCGACCTTCGCTTGCTCGGTGGGAGTGAGGGGAGGAAGCGACCTTCGCTTGCTCGGTGGGAGTGCGGGGAGGAGTAGACCTTCGTTTGTTCGGTGGGAGTATGGGGATCGATTTTCGTTATGAGGGATGGATCAGCTGAAGAGGAAGGGGATTGTGGACTGCGACTGCGATTGGGTGGGTGCTGGCGCAGCAAGCGCCCCTTCGCGAACCTGCTGTACGATCTTGCGGTCGCGTTTATAGGTTGGGTAGCGTTCGAGAATGTCGCAGACGGCATCGTCGTCGAGTTGGTTGGGCGCGAGCACTATGATGGATTTGCGCGCTTCCATTGCCGATCCATATTCGCTCTGGACGCGCTGGTCGGAGATCGAGGATGGATCGAAGCCACTTGTGGCGGCCGGAGCGGCCGGGGTGGCTTTCGGGGCAGCCTCGGGAGCCGGGGTCCGGGCTGCGTGGGGTTTGGCGTCGGCGGAGGGTTGCGTAGCGCGGCCCTGACTATGTGTACCGATGGAGTATGATCCGCCTCCGAATTCGAAGTTTGAGCCACCTGTTTGCTGAGGTGTGGCTTCGCCGGTGCGTTGCGAGGGTGTGCGGGGTGTCTCTTTGGGCTGTGCGGGAGTGTGGTGGATGGCGGTTGCCGGACGGCGTTCGGTGTCGCGCGAGGCACCTGCGTTGGAGAGGATGTCTTCCTCGCGGAGCACGACGTTGAAACCGGAGGCGAGGATGGTGATCTTGACTTCGTCACCGAGATTTTCGTCGAAACCGATACCCCAGATGACGTCGACTTCGGTCTGGATTGAGCCGATGAACTCGGTGAGTTCGTTGGTCTCGTTCATGCGCAGAGGCACTGACGATTTGGGATTGAAGTAGATGTTGAAGAGCAGTTTCTTCGAGTCGAGGATGTTGCGGTTTTTGAGCAGAGGAGAGTTGAGTGCGTCCTCGATGGCGGCTGTTACGCGACGCTCGCCGCTTCCGTAGCCGGTGGAGATGATGGCGGCACCGCCTCCACGCAGGGTTGTGTCGACATCGTGGAAGTCGAGGTTGATGCGACCCTCGCAGGTGATGAGTTCGGAGATCGAGCGGGCAGCGATCGAGAGGGTATCGTCGGCCTTACCGAACGCGTTGAGGAAGTCGATGTCGCCGTAGATTTCGTTGAGACGCTCGTTGTTGATTACGAGGAGTGCGTCGACATACTTGGCCATTTCGTCGGCTCCGGCAATCGCTTTCTTGATTTTGACGGGGCCTTCGAAGAGGAAGGGGATGGTGACAATGCCGATGGTCAGCAGACCGCGTTCCTTGGCGACGCGCGCCACGACGGGAGCGGCTCCGGTGCCGGTGCCTCCGCCCATGCCGGCAGTGATGAAGACCATCTTGGTGTCGTCGTCGAAGAGTTCGTTGATGCGGTCGACGGCCTCTTCGGCATACTGCTTTGCGATCTCGGGTTTATTGCCCGCACCGAGACCGGACCCCAACTGGAGTGTCTGGGGGACAGCGGAATGCTTCAGTGCCTGAGCATCGGTGTTGATGTTGACGAATGTGACCTGACGGATACCTTCGCGGTACATGTGGTTGACGGCATTGTTGCCGCCGCCGCCTACACCGACGGCCTTGATAATGATGGGGAGATCGGCATCAGGATCGTTCTGGGCAGAGAAAGCAGAAGCGTCGTCGATGTTGATATCGGACTGGATGTATGGATTGTCGCTCATTTTCTTTATTGTGTGGGGGGAGGGTTATCTAAATATTGTGAAGGTGGTCGGAATCAGTCGTCTTCCTCTTCGTAGAGCGTGTCGCTGACGAGGTTGTAGACTCTGTCCTGCATGCTTTTGAAGAGATTTTTCATAAATCCGCCCTTCTTCGGCTGCTCTGCAGGCTCCTCATCGCCGACGGTGTCGAATCTCGGTGCCTTAGGTGTAGAGGGAGTTGCCGCGGCTGCCGGGGCTTGCTGCTGAGCGGGAGTCGGTGACTGAGCGGGACGTTGCTCGGGAGCGGGTTCGGTGCCGGGCATGCGGTTGGTGTGATCGGCATAGATCGAGTCGGCTCCGTAAAGACCGGCCGAGTGCTGCATCGGCTCGGGTATTTCGGGCTCGGGCATCGGCATGCACTCCTCGGGCTTGAGGGCCGCTTTGGCAAGGATAGCGATGATGTCGACCGCATCGGAGGGATCGATGGAACCGTCAGTGATATGGATGCGCTGGCCTGGTGCACCGACCCGCACCTGCATTCCGGCAGCCTCGGAGAGACGCTGGTTGAAACCGTTGAGACGTGCGCCACGGCCGACGATGACGATGCCGCCGGGAAGTTTGTCGGCTGTGAGGCCCGACTGCTTTATCTGCTCGACGATATTGGCGATGATCTCGTTTGAGCGGGCGGCGACAAAGTTGTTGATGGCGCTGAAATTGGCGCTCCCGGCGGGATAGGCCGACGATCGTTCGGCCGAGGGGATTGCCGAACCACCCTGGATCTTAAGTTCCTCGGCGCGCTCCTCAAGATGGTTGAGGGTCGTGATGTCGCGGGTTATGTTGCGCGAGCCGAGCGGGAGGACAGCGAGATGGCGGAGGGCACCATCCTTGTAGACGGATACGGTAGTGGTCTCAGCCCCGAAATCAACGAACACGCAGCCCAGACGCATCTCGTTGGGGACAAGCACCAGATCGGCCTCGGCGAGAGGACGGATGACGGTGTCGCGGGTCTTCAACCGCAGGCGCTCCTCGATGACGTGGGAGAGATTGCGCAGCAATTGATTGCGGCAACTGAGAATGTTCATGGAAGCAAGCACGTGGGAGCCGAGCTGACCGATGGGACGCGGTGTCGGGGTGCCGTCGATGCGGAGGTCGCGGATTGTCGCTCCGACCACGTGACGGTCGTGCATGGGGGAAGATAGAGCCTCCTCGGTCATATCCTCGATGAGGGCGCGGGTGATCTCGGTCTCGGCGGAGAGACGGCGCTCGATCTGGACAGGATCGGCCTTGAGCGATCGGCCGCCGGCTGCGAGATAGACGGCTTCGATGCGACGGGGAGCCTCGCGTTGCTCAAGACGCGAAATGACGTTGCGGATGGCCGAAGCGGTCTCGGCTACGTTGCGGATACAGCCGTAGCGCACGATGTCTGACACTTTCTCCTCCTCGACTGCCTTGACAGTGAGGGTGCCGGCGGGGTCGACTGTTCCGACGGCTCCTTTGATTTTCGAGCTGCCTATTTCGAGGGCGACAATATATTTATCTTCCATGGGGCTTGGTGGTGTTTTAGATTTGCTTTTTTGGTATGGGGCGTTCCGAGTGGGCCTTCTGGCCCGGGAGTATCCGGCCGGGAGCCACTGAATCGCCGGCGAGCATCGAAGAGATGGCGATGCTCTCGTCGTCGTCATATTGCGCCGCCGACATGCGTGAGACGGCGCGGTGGCGTTTTGTGGCGACTATCTGGCCTTTCCATTTGACCGAGATGGTGTCATATTTGTTCCATCCCTGATGGGGAAGGACATTGGTGTAGAATGTCAGAACGCGGTCGAGTTTGTCATCGAGATTTCCGATCGACCCGATATTGATGACATGCTCGCGGATGGCGGGAACGAGAATGATGTCGTTGGGACTTTTGACCTCGATCATCGAGATATATCCGGCCCAGAGGGAGTCGGAATATATGCGGTCGATCAGCGGAAGGAGGTCGGTGACACGGAGTGTGGTGTCGGAGGCGGGAAAACTTCCGGTGATGACCGGGACGTTGCGTCGGTAGCGCGAGGAGGCCTTGACGCGCTTTCCGATACGGTTGATGTAGTAACTCTCCTTGCCGTCGAACACACGTGCCACAGGCACGATAGGCTGGGCGTAGATGTGGATGGAGCCGTCGGTATAGCGGAGCACCGATACATCTTCGATCTTGTCCATGGCGAGCAGTTTCTGTCTCAGCTGATGGGTATTGATGTTGGCCATCGAGAGTCCTTTGGCGCGTGTGGGCAGGTCGTCGAGTTCGTGGGAGAGTTCCTCGGCCGAGACAAACTGGCGCGCTTCGTCGGCACCCTCGATGCTGATGGTCATGGCACGGCACAATTCGGAGTCGCTCTCGCCTGCGGTGACCACGAACGCGAGAGCCAGATAGATGGCCAGCATGATGGAAAAGATTATGTAGAGATAGCGGGGCATGAGGGATTCGGAGGTATGGTTTTTATCGGATATCGCTGATGATGCGGGGGATGATGGTGTCGATGTCGCCGGCTCCGGCGGTCAGCAGTATGTCGAAACCGTCGGCCTTGAGGGTGTCGGCGAGGGTCTCCTTGCTGACGAGTTTCTTGTCGGGACAGGTGATAGCGTCGAAAATCAATCCGGAGGTTACCCCTTCGATGGGGAGTTCGCGGGCAGGATAGATTTCGAGCAGCAGCACGCGGTCGGCAGCCGAGAGGGCTTCGGCAAACTGAGGCGCGAAGTCGCGGGTGCGCGAGTAGAGATGCGGCTGGAATGCGCCGGTGAGGGTGCGTCCGGGATAGAGCGCCTTGACCGATTCAATCGAACGACGAA
>CAMWGM010000157.1 GCA_947173755.1 uncultured Muribaculaceae bacterium | reverse complement strand
GGTGTTCTTCGTGGTGTACGTGTTCCTCCAGGACATGCGTTCCACCATCATCCCCGCCATTGCCATCCCCGTGGCCCTTATCGGTACCTTCTTCTTCATGAACCTCATCGGGTTCTCGATCAACCTCATCACCCTCTCAGCTCTCGTGCTCGCCATCGCGATTGTGGTCGACGACGCGATAGTGGTGGTCGAAGCGGTTCACGCCAAGCTCGACGTGGGCTACAAGAGCGCCCGCAGGGCCTCCATCGACGCCATGAGCGAGATAGGCGGCGCCATCCTCTCCATCACCCTTGTGATGATGCTCGTGTTCATCCCCGTGTCGTTCATGAGCGGCACCACGGGTGTGTTCTACCGCCAGTTCGGTCTGACAATGGCCATCGCGATCGGTCTGTCGGCGCTCAATGCGCTGACACTGTCGCCCGCGCTCTGCGCCCTCTTCCTCAAGGCCCACAATCCCGAGACATCGCTCAAGGATAACCTCTCGAAGAGTTATCAGGCAGCCGGCGAGGCTATGGCGACACACTACAAGAAGAGTTTCGGCCTCAATCTCCCCCCGGTCATCACCTTCCTCTTCCTCGCCGCAACGATCACCTTCATGGTGCTCGGATGGTATAATTTCGAGCATCCAGTCAAACTGATCATCGCCTCCGTCTGCGCTATCATAGCAATCTTCGGTCTCTTCAGCAAACGCTTCCACAAAGGCTTTGAGAAAGGTTTCGGCCGTCTGCTCAAGGTTTACAAGAAAGGTACATCCTTCTTCATCAATCATAAATTGATTTCGTTCGCCACAATCATTGCAGCCGTCGTGGCTCTCGTGGTGCTCATGCGCAACACCACCTCAACCCTCGTGCCCAACGAGGATACGGGTGTGTTCTTCGCCATGATCGACATGCCTCCGGGCACATCGCAGGAACGAACTCTCGAGGTGCTCAACCAGGTTGACCAAATTCTGGCCACAGTGCCTGAAATCCAGTACCGAATGAAGATCGCCGGCTACTCGTTCATGGCCGGTCAGGGTGCTACCTACGGTACGTTCATCGTCAAACTCAAGAACTGGGAGGACCGCAAGCAGTGGGACCAGACCTCACAGATGATCATCAACAAACTCTACGGCATGACCTCAATGGCCATCAAGGATGGTCGCGTGGTGATGTTCGCGCCTCCTATGATCACCGGTTACTCTCTGACCAACGGTTTTGAAATCAAGATGCAGGACCGCACGGGCGGCTCGGTAGACGATTTCTTCGCCATCGTCCAGCGTTTCCTCGGTCAACTCAACGCGCAACCCGAGGTTCAGGTGGCCTACACCACCTTCAACCCCACCTTCCCACAGTATATGATCGACATCGATGCCGCCAAGGCCAAGCAGGCAGGTATCTCTCCCAAGGATATTCTGACCACTCTCCAGGGTTACTACGGCGGTATGTATGTCTCCAACTTCAACCGTTTCGGTAAGATCTACCGTGTTATGATGCAGGCTAATCCCGAGTCGCGCGTAAGCCCCGAGACACTCGCCTCGATCAAGATCCGCAACGGTCACGAGATGGCTTCGATCTCCAACTATGTAACTCTGACGAAGGTCTACGGTCCTGACCTTCTCAACCGATTCAACATGTTTACCTCTATTTCGGTGACCGGTTCTCCCGCTCCCGGCTACTCGTCGGGCGACTGCCTTGCCGCCATCGAGCGCGTGGCTTCCGAGACACTCCCCGCCGGCTACGGATACGAATACTCGGGTATGACACGTGAGGAGGCATCGTCGGGTGCCGGATCGACCACGGCCATCATCTTCGGCCTCTGTCTGCTCTTCGTCTACCTGCTCCTTTCAGCCCAGTATGAAAGTTACATCCTCCCCTGGGCCGTTATTCTCTCGATCCCCTTCGGTCTCATGGGCACCTTCATCTTCGCACAGATCTTCGGTATCACCAATAACATCTATCTGCAGATCGCCCTCATCATGCTTATCGGTCTTCTTGCGAAGAACGCGATTCTTATCGTCGAATTCGCGGCCGAACGCCGCCGCACAGGTATGTCGGTTGTCAATGCAGCCATCGATGGCGCGACAGCACGTCTCCGACCCATCCTCATGACTTCTCTCGCCATGATCATCGGTCTGCTCCCGCTTATGTTCGCGTCAGGTGCCGGCGCCAACGGTAACCGTGCGCTCGGTACAGGTTCGATCGGTGGTATGCTCATCGGTATGATCCTCCAGGTGCTCATCGTCCCGGCACTCTTCGTGGTGTTCCAGAAGATTCAGGAAAAACTGACACCGCTCAAGTGGGTCGACACCGACAACGAGGGCATCGAGAACGAAATCGAGCAGTACACCCACGACAACGCCTAACGAGGCTGTCAGTCAACCCATCCCGTCGCCTCTCTCCTCAAAATCCTTATTTACTCCCATTAAACAAGGTTTATGCAATTCCTTAAAATGACCAATACGCTCGTGGCCGCGGTGAGCCTCTCGCTGCTCACCGGCTGCGGGATATATCAGAAATATGATGCCGAGCGTGTCGACTCGCAACTCGTCAAAGAGTACGCACAGGCTCTCGCCCAGGACACCGACTCAACGGCTCTCGGCAATCTGCGCTGGCAGCAGGTGTTCACCGATCCCGTGCTCGCCGACCTCATCGAGCGCGCCCTCGAGCACAACAAAGACCTGCGCAACGCCAAACTCAACATCGACATGGCCCACGCCCAACTCAAGGGCGCGCGTCTGAGTTATCTTCCATCGGTGGCTTTCTCGCCCAACGGTGCGGGCGCTTCGTATGCCGGTTCGAAGATGAGTTGGACTTATCAGCTTCCCCTCTCGGTAAACTGGGAAGTCGACATCTTCGGCAAGATCCTCAACAACAAGCGTTCGGCTGAGGTCTCAGAACTTCAGGCCAAGGCTTACGAACAGGCCGTCCGTTCGCAGATCATCTCCGGCGTGGCACAGTGCTACTACACGATCGCTTCGCTCGAGAGTCAACTGGCTCTCCTCAAGGAGACCGCCAAACTCTGGAACGAGAGTGTCACCGTGATGCGCAACCTCAAGGAGGCCGGTCGTCTGCGTGAGGATGCTGTCGTGCAGAGCCAGGCTGCCTACTACAGCGTGGAGGCTTCACTTACCGACATCGAGACTGCGCTCGTCCAGGCCAACAACTCAATGTCGCTCCTGATGAACACTATGCCCGTGCGCTGGACCATTTCGCCTGACGCAGCCCTCAATCTGCCCGCACTGCAGCGCGCGGCTATCCCCATGACCGAACTCGCCGCCCGTCCCGACGTGCGTGCAGCCGAGATGCAACTCGCCGTGGCCTACTATGCGACATCGTCGGCACGCGCCGCATTCTATCCCTCGCTCAACATCACGGCCAACGGAGGTTTCACCAACCTGCTTGGTTCGTTCATCAAGAATCCCGGCGACTGGTTCGTGCAACTGGCCGGTCAACTGACCGCACCCCTCTTCTCGCGCGGCATGAATATCGCGCGCCTCGAGGCTGCGAAGGCATCGCAGCAGCAGGCGCTCAACAACTTCGAATACACGCTGATGAGCGCTGCAGCCGACGTCTCAAACGCTATGTCGGTCTTCGAAACCTCACAGCAGAAACAGCAGTGGCTCGCCATGCAGGTCGAGTCCTACCAGAAGGCTGTCGATATCACCAACGAACTCCTTCTGTTCGACGGCTCGACCACCTATCTCGAAGTGCTGACCGCGCAGCGCAATCTGCTCTCGGCACAGACCGCGCAGATCACCACCAATCTTACCGCCGCACAGGCCATCATCAACCTCTATCAGAATCTCGGCGGCGGCCGATAACCTGTCACCTCTAATACCACAGCAACCTTATGATTAGTCCGAAAGCCCACATCGACCCCTCCGCACAAATAGGCGAGGGTGTCACCATCCATCCCTTTGCTTTCATCGACAAGGATGTCGTCATCGGCGACGGCTGCGTTGTAATGCCTTTCGCAAGCATCGTCCGCGGCACCCGCATGGGTAAGAACTGCCGCATCTATCAGGGTGCGATAGTCGGCGCAGATCCCCAAGATTTCCGCTGGAAAGGCGGTTTCACTTACTGCCACCTCGGTGATAACGTAGTGGTGAGGGAAAACGTCATCATCAACCGCGGCATCAATCCCGAGGAAGGTGCTACAGTGATAGGCCGGAACACCTGCCTGATGGCCAACTCGCACGTCGGTCACGACTCGCATATCGGCGAGAATTGTGTGCTCGGCAATAATGTTTCCGTAGCAGGCGATGTCACCATCGGTGACCACACTATCCTCTCGTCGGCCGTAGTGGTTCACGAAAACTCGAAGATCGGCGACTGGGTGCTTGTCAAAGGTGGCTGCCGCATCACGGGCAACGTCCCTCCCTTCTGCATCATGGCCCACAATCCGACCTCATATTTCGGCGTCAATGCCACTATCCTCCGCAAATATGGCAAACTCTCCGAGGAGCGTGTCGACGACATCGCCAAGTGCTACCGGCACATCTATCAGACCGGCACATCGGTGTTCAACGCCATGAAGCGCATCGAGAGCGACGTTGATGAGCGCCCCGAACGCTCAAACATTCTCGACTTCATCAGCGGTGTCAACCTCCGCATAG